>NBLS01000103.1 GCA_002084385.1 Desulfobacteraceae bacterium 4572_19 | reverse complement strand
GATAAAATGAAGGTAACAGAATTACGGCAAATTGCCCGTCAATTAGATGGATTATCCATCCTTCGTAAAGAGATTAAATTTGCCAAAAAAGATGAATTAATACAAGCAATAATTGCGACAGTTCACGAATAAAAAAGGGTAAGCGTTCACAACGCTTACAAATGTGATATTACCGAAAAATCACATTTCTTGTTTGTTCATGAATAAAAAAGGAGATTAGTATGGTGGATAAAGACTTATTGTCGATGCAGGAAGCCAGATCACTTGTTCGAGCAGCGAGAACAGCTCGGTCAAAAGTTGAAGAGATGGGACAAGAGATGATTGATTCCATTATAAAAGCCATTGCCGAAAAAGCTGTAGAACGTGCTGAGGAACTTGCAAAGATGGCCGTAGAGGAAACACGCTTTGGAAAATGGAAAGATAAAATGGCAAAAAATATCCTTGCCAGTACAACTCTCTTTGCTCATATTAAAGATATGAAAACCATTGGGATATTAAATGAAGATCACGAAAAAAAGATCACTGAAATCGCAACACCAGCCGGCGTAATTGCCGCATTAATTCCATCGACTAATCCCACATCGACTGTTATTTACAAAGCAATAATTGCTTTAAAGGCAGGTAATGCTGTAGTATTTAGCCCCCATCCAAGTGCTCTTAAATGTATAAGGGAAACGGTTGATATGATACGTGGTACCTTAAGTACTATGAACGCTCCTGAAGATCTTGTTAGTACAATGAGTATCCCTTCTGTAGAAGGAACAAATGAGCTGATGAAAGAAGCAGACCTTATTCTTGCTACGGGCGGTCCTGCAATGGTAAAAGCCGCTTACAGTTCCGGTACGCCTGCCCTTGGTGTTGGGGCTGGAAACGTTCCGGCCTTTATAGAAAGAAGTGCTAATATAGATTTGGCAATACGAAATATTATTGCAAGTAAAACCTTCGATAACGGTACTGTATGTGCTTCTGAACAATCTATTATAACTGAAAAAATTATAAGCGATAAAGTAATAAACACTCTTGTTAACCATGGTGCATATTTTCTTGAAGGAGAAAAACTTGAAAAAGTAAAGGCTATTATGGAACGGCCTGATGGAAGTATGAACCCTAAAATTGTAGGTAAAAGTGCAACCAGAATAGCAAGAATGGCCGGTATCGAAATTCCTACAAACACCTGTCTTCTTGTGGCAAAAGAAAAAGGCGTTGGTGATGATTTTCCTTTTTCCAAGGAGAAACTTACATCACTTATAGGTTTTTATATTGTTGAAGATTGGCAGGAAGCTTGTGAACTTTGCTTTCAATTGTTAAGGCAGGGCGGAATAGGACACTCTCTTGCTATCCATTCTGAAAATGAGAGTGTAATACGGGAATTTGCCATGAAAAAACCGGTATCCAGAATGCTGGTTAATACTCCGTCAACCCAAGGTGCAGTGGGAATAACAACAAACCTTGCCCCAGCTTTGACCCTTGGATGCGGAACAGTAGGCGGAAGTTCTACCTCTGATAATATAGGTCCTATGCACCTTTTTAATATTCGAAGAGTAGCGTATGGAATTAAAAATGTACAGCAAGATATACAACAAAATACAAATAATGAATATAATAAAACTATCAATAATTCTTCTGTGGATGTGAAGCTTATTGCAAGTCTTATAATGGAACAGCTTAAAAAAATGGGTAATGAGTAATATAGATCGTTACATAAATAATTGTATTGTGTTGTACGTTTAGCAAAGTATCGTTTTTTTGCTAAATTTTGTGAAATTAATTATTTTACGGTTTCTAAATGATTGGAAATGAATAATTTATAATTGGAAAGAGTAGGATGAAAGTAATTACAGAATCTTTTTTAAGAGGGTTGTTTAAGAAAAATATTCCGGAGGTTTTTCCTATAGAGGATGGTCAGATAGTAACACCTTCTGCTGTTCAGTATTTACGGGAAAATAAAGTTAAGCTACAAAAAACAGAAAAATCTGAACGTAAGACATCTGTTTTAACGGCAAATAAAGTTACTAATATGGAACAAACTGAATGCACTTCTGTAAAACCCAAATATATTGATGCTGCTAATGGTGGATATTATCATATAAAACCTGAACATATGACCCAGTTGCACAGTAATGTCCTTGTGGCTAAAAATCATCCTAAAATAGTTTTTCGTGGTAAGTTGGATTCTCTTCAATCAAGTATTCTTTTACTTTCGTACAATGCAAATGAAAATAACAGAAAAATACTTTTTTCAGATCTTAACGAATTACTTGACCAGACAAGAGAAATTATGAAAGCCGATGTTCTAAATAAGCCTCTTCCTGAAAAGAAAATTTTAGGGCTTTCTAATCAGGAACTAAGAAAAAGATCACATACACCAAAAAAATATTTCGGCATCAAACATATTACCCCTTCTGCCGAAATGGGTAAGGTATTACTTGAACTTAATTTATTAAGAAGTTCCATACGTGAAGTTGAAGTTGCAGCAGTTCATGCATGAATCTGGAATCGAAAAACAAGATATTCTTCAAGCGCTAAATAGAATGAGCAGTTGTGCGTATATTATGATGTTCAAGGAGAAGTCCGGTCAATATAAGTAATTGTAATGTGAAATTACCGAAAAATCACATTTCTTGGTTGTGAACGGTTATAAGTAATTAATAAAATTGTATGGTGCAAATATGAACTGTAATTAATAAAATTGTATGGTGCAAATATGAACTCAACTGTAAATCAGACAGTTATTGAAAATATTATTAAAGAAGTCGTAGCCGAATATGTAAAAAAAAATTTAATTCCAACGGGTAAATTAAATACAATTCCCATGGAGCTTTCTGCCCGGCACGTCCATCTTTCTCAAAAAGATATTGATGCTCTTTTTAATGGCACATTAACATATAAGCAGGAATTATCTCAACCAGGGCAATTTCTCTGTAATGAACGTGTTCGGGTAATAGGACCTAAAGGAATAATTGAAAATGTTGCAGTGTTAGGACCACCACGGGAGCAATCTCAGGTAGAGATTTCCATAACAGATGCAAGACAAATTGGCACTAATGCTCCTGTTCGCCAGTCTGGTGATCTTGTAAATACTCCGGGTGTAATTCTTGCGTCAGAAAATGGAATTGTTGGATTGGAAGAGGGGCTGATTATTGCCGGTCGCCATATTCATATGACCCCTGAAGATGCAAAACGATTTAACGTTAAAGACAAAGAGAAAGTTTGCGTTCATATGAACAGCATAAGACCGGCTGTATTCGAGGACGTTCTTATTCGTACCAATGATAACTTTAAGCTTGCAATGCATATTGATTTTGATGAGGCTAATGGTTGTGGATGGAATGCTGATGCCACATGTAAAATAATAAAAGATGATAAGGAGGCTGCTTGTGGATTATACAGCGCCTGATGATACATCGTCAAATTATACAGCACCGGTTACATCAAATATTAATATACCAAATGTTAGGACACCGGCTAAATTAATAATAAATCAGGAAGAGCTGATAAAGTCAATAACTCGTGAAGTTATTAAACAAATTAATTCTGATAATATAGAAGAAAATACGCTTAAAAACAAGATATATATTTTATGTTCTAAAAAAGATCTTGATAATGAAATAAATAATAAACAAGGTATTAATGAGTTTTTGAAAGAACAAAGTGCAAATACCGAAATTTTGTATCTTGATAAAATACCGGAAAATATTTCTAATGTTACATTAGATACAATAAATAATAGACGTATTATTCTTCCAAAACTTTCATGCAGTCAAATGGCAGATATAGTATCAGGCAAAGCATCAGATACTGTAATGGAAGAAGTATTAAAGTGTCTTCTTAATGGGATAGTTGTGGAAGTATTGGAGTTTGAATATAAAATATACGAAAAAACAGCTTCAAAAGAACTTTTTACGTTATACGAAAACTATAAAGAAAAATTAATAACCTTTGGATTAAAGCCGGTAGAAACAAATAAGAAAAAAGCTATTGAATTTAAAAAAAAACTGCTTACAGAAAGAGATGTTATAGAAGTAGTTAAACAGAACATAACTACAATAAAAATCGGCTTGAAAACAATTATAACCCCGCTTGCACTTGACTATGCCAGAATGTATAATGTAAATATAGTGAAAGGATAATGGATAATGATTGTAGGAAAAGTAATCGGTAATGTTTGGGCTACGAGAAAAGAGGAATCCCTTAAAGGATTGAAACTTATGATCGTAAGACAAATAGATGCTTGTACCGGAGAGGAAAAAGAGAGTTTTATTGCAGCTGACTTTATTGGTGCCGGCATAGGTGACACCGTACTTGTGGCTTCAGGAAGCTCTGCACGCATGGTACTTGAAAGGAGAAATGCACCGATAGATGCAACCATTATTGGAATTATTGATGAAATGGAAGTTCAAAAAGAGGAGTAAGCGTTCACAAGCACCTCATCTTCACATAAACAGCTTGTCATACATAGGACAACTATTATATGACAAGCTGTTTATGCAAATATGAGGCACTTGTGAATGCTTACAAATGTGAGATTACCGAAAAATCACATTTCTTGGTCGTGAACGGTTACAAAGAGGATAAGTAAATGGATACACTCGGGCTTGTGGAAAGTAGAAGTATTGCCGCAGGTGCATTGCTTGCTGATCACATGGTCAAAAAAGCAGATGTTAAACTTCTAAAAGCATCGACCATCTGCCCGGGAAGATTTATGATTCATATTGAAGGGGAACGAGATGCTGTTGAAACATCGGTACTTTTTGCAAGAAACTTTGATTTTTCTCTTGCCGGCAGTTTTATTCTCTCTAATGTAAGCTCCCAGGTGATATTAGCTTTAAAACAAAAACATGAAATTAAATATGGAGATGCTGTAGGTATTGTTGAATCGAAAACTGCCGTATCAGGTATTGTTGCAGCAGATAAAGCAGTTAAACAGGCAACAGTGAAGCTTGCAAGACTTGTAACTGCTAATGGTATTTGTGGGAAGTCATATTTTATCATATCTGGAAACACATCTTCTGTAGAAGAAGCAACCGAAGTTTCCAAGGAAATATTAGGTAATAATCTTATTGAAGCGGTTGTGTTGTCTTCACCTGACCCTTATGTTGTAAGTGCATTAACAGGAGGTTTGAGTAAATTGTAAGCGTTCACAATACCTCATCTTCGCATAAACAGCTTGTCATATATATAGGACACTATTATATGCCAAGCTGTTTATGCGAATATAAGGCACTTGTGAACGCTTACAAATGTGATATTACCAAAAAATCACATTTCTTGTTCGTGAACGGTTTGAGTAAATTAATATGAAAGTTCCTGAAAAAGCTGTATTATAAAAATTTTCATTTTTCGTTGTGGTGTAATATTTACCATGACAGGTTGTAAGGAAATAATATGAAAAAAATACTGATAAAATGTTCCAATGCAAAAAAGTATGTTTGTGATGGAGAGAAGA
>NBLS01000011.1 GCA_002084385.1 Desulfobacteraceae bacterium 4572_19 | reverse complement strand
ACCCTTAACAAAACCGTTACGGAAACCTCTTTTATACCAAAGGAATGTTGGCGGTTGGGAGGTTAGACGGGGAATTTTTGAAAATCAAGGGCTTGCAGAAGACCAGAACTTTGAAGATTCTGTTTGGAATAGAGATGATATTCAAAATGTAGAGTTTGGCGTAAAAGTTATTAGGCATGAAGACTTTCCAGAGACTTATTTGCCAGGGCATTTACGGTTAAGTTATATTTTTGATAACCTAATAGATGAACAACTTGCTTTAAGAGATATTGCATCAAGACGTATCGAAGCCGTTATAGATGAAACCTTTGAACTATCCTCATTAAGCGATATGCAATTAACGTATGTTATAAATGATGAGTTCGGTTTATCTGATACTGGCAGTAAGGGAGTGTTGGGATTAAAGAAATATGTTAATTCTATTCTTTATTTGAGAGATGAAATTCCGTGGACATACTTAAACATAACTGAACCCATAAACTTTACAGATACAGCACAAATAACATGGCAAGAAACAATCGAAGAAACCATTGGATTTATAGACTCATCTTACCACGAATGGGTAGAAGAGTTAGTGAGCATATTAACCACGGTGGATAATTCAATAAAATCTGTAATTGTTCTTGCAGATGACGGCTTTAATATTCAGGACGAACCAAAAACCAACCATGAATTAATCGAAGACACCATACAATTAGATACAAGCTACATCTTTTCAGGGCATGAATTAATTGAAGAAACATTATACCCACATGCTTTTACAAATGTTGGCGTAAATGAAACGATTGAAGACGGTTTTATCCTTGAAGAAAATCACCATGATGGAAATTTTGTTGCTCAAATTCCGCATCAATTCAGTCTTGTTGATGATATTTTAATCCAACAATGGAGGCATGAGTGGTATATGGGTGTTTGTATTCGCAGTTGGCAAGTAGAGCCAGTCGAGCAAGAGGGCGATGATGGTAGTAAGGTAGGTGATTATGTATCTATGTTTTAGGGGGTGCGATGCTGTTATACGCTGAAAATTTTGACCAAATTAAGGATGTATCCGACCTTGTGGAAATGTACGGGTGGGTAGTGCAAAGCCCAAACGCAATAACAGCTATCCGAAAGACTGATGATACTCCAAGTACAGACACCAGTGTACCGGTGGCTTGTGGCGAGAGGGATTCTAATTGCTTATATATTGCCGCTGTTTATAACCATTGGGATTATTTTGTCTTGCCGTATTTTACGCCATCAAGACGGGTTGTTTTTGGGATGCAGTTTGGGAACGCAAATTTGAGAGATGGTACACGAAGGAGTGGGGGGCCTGGGCAATGGACTAATACACCGTACTTAAAAAACACAACACTATCTATTACATTTAGGCATAACACGGTTGATTTGTTTACTATTAAAATGACATTTTTAATGGAAGACGGCGTAACTTTCGAGTTTGAAAATTATGATAGTGGCAAAGAAAATATTGCTACCATAGAAAAAACTCTTTTTGATGTTCATAGAAAAAACTTTATTGAGTTTTATACAGACTCAACAGGTTCAGGAGATTCAAACGGAATAGTTAAGATAGCTTTAAATGGCAAGACTATTATTATCCGAGAGAATGTTTGTAATAGCAATGTATCGGCATGGGGGAATAATCCATCGAACGAAGTGTCGTTTTATAATAATATTAAATTTTTTACAGCATCTACATATAGCACATATCAATCAGTGGCTGATGTTATCATAGACTCCCTCTACATCTGCAACGAAGATGGCGGATACCACGATGATTTTCTAGGACCATGTCAGATAACAACTCTTTACCCTGGGAGCAACGGAGATATAAACAACTGGAACGGTTTTCCCGATGGGGAAGACAACGCATCACTTGTTGATACACCTGAAATAAGCGGAACAGAAGAAGATGTTACCTACATAGAAGCAGAATCGGAACAGTTGGTTGAGTTGTATCACATGAATAATACATGTGAGCCGACACAAAACATGCTTAATAATCCTATTGCTGTAAATTTCAGAACCTTTGTAAAGAATATGTTTGATTATGAAGATATGGAATTTGACAAGGGATTAGTTGCTTTAACCAAGCCATCAGGCAATGAAATATCAAGAGAGTATTCAGGGAAAATTGCTATTGACCAGTATTCATATAAGATGCTTGATTTATATTATGGCATTGTTCCTAATTTGGCTACACATTGGACTTGGGAATTTTTGGACGGTACTCAATTTGGGATGGAGACTGTTCAGATTAAGAGTAATATTTTTGTGGATGATGGGTTTAGTTTAATTGATATAGTTTATGATGCAGACAATGAATTTGCCACACCTGAAAGAACTGTTACAGAACCTATTGTTTTAATGGATGAGCTTGTTTCGATTGGTGTTTTTAATCTCTTTGCAGGGGAGTTTTTAAACTTCCATGAAGCCCTTTATGCCGCAGGTTCAAGTATAGAGTTGGATATATCTGAAACCATAGGCTTTATTGATATATTGGAGCTTAACAGTGGTAATACTTTAACTGATAACATTGCTTTAACAGGCAACTTATTTTTACAACAAATATTTACTAACTTTGTGGAAGACTCCGCAGGTTTTTCAGATACGGCAGAGCTTGATGTATCTGGTATTACGGCTGATGAGTTTGCTTTGTCGGAAAGTGTTTTAATCCAACAAGTAACAAATGATATTGTAATAGAGTCATTTGAAGTAACAGATACGGTAGGGCTTGATAGCGATGATATTGTAAATGATGAATTAAATTTATCAGAAACGGTTACGCCACAGCAAGTAGTGAGCGATGTTATAAATGACGAATTGAATTTATCGGAAGAAGTTACTGTCCAGCAAGCAGGAGATGACATTGCCATAAGCTTAATAGAGTTGGCAGATACAGTCAGTAGTATTGTTGGCAAGAACGACATTGTAATTGATAGTTTTGATTTATCAGACGATGTTTTCTTTCAAAAAATTGCACCTGAACATGTAATAGATTTTGTAGAGCTTTCAGATACGGCAGAAAGTGAAGTTATATCAAGTACCAGCAACGTAACATTAAACAGCGTACCAGTAACATTTGGTGGTGAATTAGTAACATTTGGAGGTGTATAATGTCAGTAGAATTAGATAGCAATGGTAATGGTGGGATAGATATTGAAAAAGGTGGAACAAACGCAACTACGGTATCAGGTGCGAAAACAAACCTTGGACTTGATAATGTGGATAATACAGCTGATGCGGATAAGCCTGTTTCAACTGCTATGCAAACAGCTTTGGATTTAAAAGCTAACCAAGCAAATGTGTTGGCTTTAAACAATACTACAGAGTTTACACCTGATGCAGATTATGAACCAGCTACTAAAAAGTATGTGGATGATAACGGTGGTGGCGGTGGTTCTTCTGATAATATAATAACCGACACAACAACATCAAGAACCTTGGCTGTAACCGATAACGATAAGTTTATTCGGTTTACGGAAGACGAAGATGTAACCATAATCTTTCCTCCTAATTCAAGTATAGCCTTCCCAATCGGTGGAGGAGGTAAGCTTTTTCAAGAGGGAGAAGGTAAGCTTTCGGTGGAAGCAGGTTCAGGCGTTACAATCCATAGCTTTAATTCCATTTTGGAGTCAGGGGGGAAATATTCGCTCTTGGCGTTTAAGAAACTTGCTCTTGATGTTTGGGGTTTGACAGGGGGTTTAATGGGTACTCTTGGTGATAGCAGTCCGAAAGTTGCCGCAACAGGTGGAGCAATAACTACAGCCGGGGAATATAAAATTCATACATTTACTTCGAGTGGTATTTTTACGGTAACTGCTCCGGGATATATTGAATATCTTATTGTTGGTGGTGGTGGTGGTGGTGGATATGTAAGCAATGTCGGTGGCGGTGGCGGTGGTGGAGCAGGTGGTTTTCTAACGAATGGATTGATGGATTTTCCAGTTTCGCTAAGTACCCCAAATTATTCAGTAGTAGTTGGAGCAGGTGGTGCATCTTTTACAAATGGAGAAAATTCAAGTTTTGGAACTGAGTTAATTGCCATAGGTGGGGGCAGAGGTGGAAGTCCAACTCCTGGAAGCGCTACATCAGGTGGTTCAGGTGGTGGTGGTTGGGGAAGATTATTACCGTCAGGAGTTGGTGAGAGTGGAACTTCTGGACAAGGAAACTCAGGTGGAAACGGAATAGGACATAATGCCACAGAACGCTATCAAAATGGTGGTGGCGGTGGTGGTGCTGGTGGCGCTGGCTTAATAGGTGTTTTAGCTGGTGGTGGAGCTGGAGGGCCAGGAATAGTTTCTGCTATTAGTGGTTCTTCTAGGACATACGCTGGTGGTGGTGGTGGTGGAAACAGAACAAGCGGTGTTGGTGGTGCGGGTGGTGCTGGTGGCGGTGGTGCTGGTGGTTCTAATTCGGACGGAATTGCAGGATTAGAAAATACTGGTGGTGGTGGCGGTGGTGCTGGTCAACAAAATTCTCCACATGTTGGTGGTGCTGGTGGTTCAGGTATAGTTATAATCCGGTATCAATATCGATAAAAGCTTAAAGGGTAAATATGTCAATTTTCAACAACACCATAGAAGAGTATATCTTTTTAAATCAGCAATCCCAAGGGAACGTAAACATCCCTGGATTAGTTTTCGATGATTTATTAGATGAGTCTCTAAGTTTAACAGACCGACCATTAACAGTTAATGTTGAAATGGTTGAGTCGGGGCTTGATTTTACTGAAAGCCTTGAACCAGTACATGATATGTTTTTATGGGAAGAGTTGACATTTTCAGAAATGCTTGGCTTTCCTGCAAGGGTAAAGCAAGTTGCAATTAATGTTATTCATCAGCCGATTGTTTCCCCGATTGATTTATGTTTTATGCAAGTAGATATTATCCATGGGGTTGATGTTTTCAGGGAGGAAGTTTCATCAGCTCTTCATTTCCCTACTGAAAGTGATGATATTGCAAGAATTAGCCAATATAGCTGGCCTGTTTGTTATGAGAGTATTGATTTTGAGTTTGAAATGACCGAGGGAACTCCGGGGGTTACGAAAGTTGTGTATGGTGTATCGGACTCCTTGATAAATTTCAGGCATACTATTGAAGCAGAGTGGTTTTTTAACTCCATTTCTCTTGAACAATTATTCCTTTATGATGAGTATAAATGGGGTTGGGGGCATAAGATTGATGAAAGCATGGCTTTATATGATTATACCTATAAGTATTTAGGGTTTAAGATATTGGAGTATTTGTTTTTAAATGATGCAGAACATGTTCATACCGATCGGAAGTTATTTCTTAACGATAATGTGTTTATATACGATACAGAACGTCATGGTTTAATCTTAAAAGCAACTGACTCAATCGAAATGTCAGATGCTATGATTGTTCCTTATATTGAGCGGTTGCTGGACGGTTTAAGCTTAACAAGCGATATTGAACAAAGCTATTCACAATTATTTTTCACACTTCAAGAGCAGGTGAAGTTATCAGGTAATTGTGATGTTTTAGAGATTTTACTTCCTGTAATTTATGAGAGTTTAAAAGTATCTGATTATGAGACTGTAATGGTTCATGTTCAGCAGTTTTTTGAAAGCATTGCGGAAGTTATAAATATTGATGCGACCGTACAGGTGAGTAATGTAATTTCAAAACTTATAGAAGATGCCGTTATGGTTGTGGGAGATGTGGAATAATGGGTTTTGTATTTAATTGCGTAGTTGAAGAAAATCTAAATGTTGCAGATGTAATTGTAGATGTTGCCATAAGCGATAATCCGATAATTGAAGAGCTTGGATTAAATGAGGATTTAAGTTTATCTTCGGTGTATTCGGTTCTTCTTGATGATGCTGTTTTATTTCAAGATGAAAGCATAACGGCACAAACTTTGTCTTACACAATATCTTTGGACACAAACCAACTATTTCCCACGGTTCATAGTTACCCGTTTTTTAACTCTTTTATTGAGCTTGATGATAATATTTACGGAGCGAATGAGAACGGAATTTATAAGCTGGCAGGTGATACAGACGATGGGGAAGAGATTCACACTGGTATTGTGTGGAGTAAAACAAGTTTTGGAGCGTCAAATAAGAAACGGTTTAGGGCAGGATTTATTGATGGTGATATAGAAAATACTCAACTACAAATGACCGGTGATGTAGGGGTTGGCTTATATCCTGTTTTACGGAATAAATTTAACATAGGGCGTGATGTATATGGTCGAGATTGGGAAGTTAGATTGGCGGATTTTACAAGAATAGACTCATTTGAACTTATCCCTGTTATATTTAAGAGGTAATTATGTCAGAAGTATTAGAACAACATGAATGGTTTATGAAAAAAAGACCAATAATAGATGAGTTTGATGTGCAGGTAAAGGCTATTACTGATGGGTTCGCATCAAGGGGTTTTTCTATTGTTCCCGGGCAGGTTTATAAACTGGCTAAAATTCTTGAATTGCAAACTAAACAGAAATTGGAAGAGTTAAATTTCCAGATAACAGGTGCGGCAGTTGAAAGGGAATTAACTCAACAACAAATAGATTATGATTTATTGTATAAACAGAACGCTATTCAATGGGAATTAGACAAAGCTCTTTTATTAGATGCACTTGAAAGGGAGCTTGCACTTGCGAAAAATGCACGGCAGAACAGAGAACAGGTATTAGAGTCGCTTGCAATAGAAGTGGGTTTAAGACAAGCTGTAATACTGGCTGCAAAAACTCTTTTGGAAATTGAGTCATCGGAGATTAAAAAACAGATTGTAGAAGAACAGGGTAAGACTATGCCAAAAGAGATAGAGCTTGCCAACGCCAGACTTGCCACGGCAAATGAGAAGTTGAAAATCATACCTTTTTTACAGGCAATAATGGTAGAGGAAGAAGCTCTTATTGTTATTGAAACAGCAACGGCGGAACAAGAAAAGGTATTGATTGATGCGAAAACAGAACAAATACCGGTTAGATTAGATACAGTTGCGAAAGAAGAGTTTTTACTAAATGAAACAGATACTTTAACAGCTCCGCTTATAAGCAATGCTGAAAAGAAACTTATCGTTTATGAGGGAAAGCTTTCCTACGAAGAAACAGCTCAAAAGAAAATTGACCCATCAAATAAACTGGTAACGGCATTGTCAAATTTAAACACTGCCCTTGAAGAATATACAGTAAAAAGAGAATTGCTTATCCCTTTATATATTCAAAAAGCAAATAAGATGCTTGAATTGGTTCAACCTACTCTTGATTACCTTGCAGAAGTTGAAAAGACACTCCCTTTTATTCAGGAACTTACCGAAAAAAAGAAACTATTGATAGAACCAAGTTTGGAAAAAGCAAGGGTGTTATTGACTTTAATAGAACCGATGAAAGAGAAAATTATAAAGACTAAAGAGTTATTAAAAGCTTTATATAAAGAGTTGGCGTTAAAAAAAGATATTAAACTTATACAAGAAGAAATTGAAGAGTTGAAAAGGGTGGGAATTGAAGCCGACCTTGCAGTTATGGCTAAACAACTTGAAGAGGGTGAGTTTAGAAAGTTGGTATTATTGGCAGAGGTTGCATTGAAAAAACTTACTTCGATAAATCGTGGTGCTTTAATGGAATTAGATGCCACTGATGTTGTTGAGTACACTACAATTAAACAAGAAGGGCAAGCCAGAACCGTAGAAAAAGAGAAAGAAGCGTCAACTGCAAGAGTAGATAGTGGATACAAGGTTTCAATGGAAAGATTACGTTCTTCCTTGGAAAGTGTAAAAACTATGGTTTTGGAACAGGCAGGTCATTCAGGGGATGACCATTCAGGAAGTATATACGAAATTGGGAAGTATGGAAGAAAAACAAAAGAAGACCAAGCAGAAATTAAATCCGAAACTGAACTTACAAGTAAACTTATTCATCAGATTGTCTAAGGGGCGTTATGGCTATAATTGAAATTTTAGAACGTTCAGGAATAAGAAGTCTTGCAATATGGAAAACTTTTGAGCAAGGCTTTTTAAACCAAGAAAACAAAGCACATAGAACGATTGTGTTTGGTTTGTATGGTAACAGTGGGGAAAATGGTAGAGGTTATTTAAATGAGCTTTCTATTGAGCGTATCGAACAAATAGTAGCACAATTTGACTCTAACATGGCAAGGTTGGACATGGAGCAACAAAACGCTATTTTAGCCATTGCAAGTAAGCGTTATCTTGATACCTTGGAACAACAAATCCACGATGAAAAGATGATAAACAAACGGGCTAAAATAGACGCTGAAAATCAAATGTTTGACGCAAAAGAAAAAGCGTTAGAAGCTGATAGGATTGCACTTCTTACATTAAGAGCAAAGCTTTTACAAGCCATAACCAAAACAGCCAATGAGATAGCTTTGTTGGAAGTTAAGATAGCACAAGAGGGTATAAACTTACAGCAAACAGAAGTTGACCGACTACGCAAAGAGATAGAAGTAAAGAAAATAATCAATCGACAAACTAAAGCGACTGTTAGAGGTTTAGAGATACAATACAAAATAAGTGAGCTTGCGATTTCCACTGCTGGCTATCTTGTTGACCAACATGGGATGCAACAAAAAGTTGACCGAATAGAAGTAACCAAAAAAGAAATGACTGCATCAGAGAAAGGTATGGATGCAGATGTTTTAAGAACCCAAACCCAACAAGCCTTAATTGATACCGAAGTTGCTACTTTGGAAAACAGAAGAGCAAGGGCGGAATTGGATGTTGTGAGCAAACGAATTGATACGAAACTACTTGATGTAAAAGCCGTGGAGTTAGAAGTCGATATAGCTATGGTGGATGTGGATATTAAAAAAATGGAAACCAGAGCCGTACAAGAAGAAGCAAAGCGAGAAGGCATAAAGTTTGATATTGCCATGGTGGATGTTCAGCTTGCTAATCTTTTAATTGATGTTCAACAGGCACATGTTCGGTTTCAGCAAATTTATGTTGATATAGCTCAAATGGATTTAAGAATACTTGGTGTGGAATTACTTGAAATAGATAAAAGAATTGCCACGCTTAAAAAGGAAACGCTGGCTTATGAAATTCCTTTAAAGATGCAAGCAAGGATTGATTTAATAAGTAATGATATTGATGTTCTTCTTGCCAAGAAAGAAGCTCTTGCAGAGTATAAATCAATAGAAGAAGACATACATTCTTCTAAAATGAGTATTCAGAACGCACAAAACCAATATAAAAAAGTATCGGCAATTTTGGACTCTGAACTTTCCTTACATAAGGCAGAAGTTAAAATCGAGTCATATTCTAAAGATGTGGAAATTGCAGAGAAAAAATCTCTTAACGTAACGTTAGAAGATGCTGAAAAGATTAAATTATATAAAAGACGAGTATCAGAAGCCAGAGATAATTGGCACAATACTATTGACGTTGCAGAAATGTTAGCGGATGCAACACTTGTTAATACAATGACGCATCAAATTAAAGGTGGCAAATGATAGGTAATGAACAAAACTTGCCAACAGTTGCACGAGCTGGCAGAGAGGGAACTCAATCTGGTGGGCTTGTTGACAGGTTAATTGA
>NBLS01000010.1 GCA_002084385.1 Desulfobacteraceae bacterium 4572_19 | reverse complement strand
GACGTTGTAGCTGCGGAAAACAAAGACCGTAAAGCAGTTTACGAAGCAATTTCAAGAAAACAAAACACAAGTGCCGTGGTAGTAGGCAAAAGCCGGGCAAATCAAATTGTAAATAAAGCTTTACATGGGCAATGGCTTCAGGATATAACTGGAAAATGGTATAAAAAATAAGCTTGTCATATAATAGTTGTCCTATATATGACAAGCTGTTTATGCGAAGATGAGGTGTTTGTGAACGCTTACTAATAATATTTATTAAGTGTTGAGAGACCCTGATTTGAGTTACGTTGTGAAAGCATAGGAATACTATCGTATTTTGAGCTTTCACAACATAATGTAATTAAACATATCAACGTTTAAATTATTTATTAAAGAGCCCCTAAATTTGAGGGAGCCCCCTAATATCAAGAGAAGGGATGTGGTAGCATGAAAAAATTATTTATTACGGGAATACTTTTGTTTTTTATTGCGACAACAGTGCAGGCAGGCCAAACAATCAAAATTGGATCGTCTTATTTTCCACCATTCATTGGTGAAGGAAATTCTAAATTTCCAGGTTACATGGTGGAAATTATAAAAATTATTTTTGAGGCTGAAGGTGTGGCTATTAAATACAAAATTTTACCAAAAAAACGAAGTTTGCGAATGGTAAAAAATAATAAATTAGATGCTATTTTACCCGTAAGTATAACTGATGCTCCGAATTTTATTTTCCCTAAAGAGTCATTAGGTTCCACATATGACACCTTTTATGTTAAAAAAGGAACAAAATGGCGTTTTGTTGGAATAAACTCTTTGAAAAATATAAGACTTGGGGGTACATTTAATTATACTTATAATTATGAAATCCGCAAATATTTTAATCAAAATAAAAATAGCCATTTTATTGATTTAATTACAGGGTTTAATTCAGAAAAACGTAACCTAAAAAAACTTATCAATAATCGTATAGATGTATTAATTGGAAATTCATCAGTAATACCCTGGGAAATACAACAATATGGGAAAAAAGCTAATTGTATTATAAACAGGGGAACCATTGGAAACGAAAAAAAAATATATATTGCCTTTTCTCCTGCCGGACAAAATTCAACAAAATATGCCGAAATTTTTTCAAAAGGAATTCAAAAACTGAGAAATTCCGGAGAATTGAAAAAAATTCTAAGTAAATATAATCAAAAAGATTGGAAACCCTCTTTAATAAAAGATAAAAAAATGAAAGTTGTTTTTGCCCAAAAAAGAGATATAATAACCCTTGATCCTGCAATGGCAACTGACCTTACTTCTTTTAAAGCAATTGATAATATTTACGAAGGTCTCGTTCGCTATAAAGACAATTCCACCGAGATTGAACCTGCTCTTGCAGTATCATGGTTTTCTTCAGAGGATAAGAAAAAATGGACATTTAACCTTCGTAAAAATGTAGTTTTTCATGATGGTACTCCATTTAATGCAGATGCGGTTGTATATAATTTTAAGCGACAACTTGAGCCTAAACATCCACTTTATAGAAAAGATTTTGGGTATGCTGACTTTACCTTTAAAAATGTAAAAGAGATAACCGCAATCAATGACTACACCGTTGAAATTCTACTTAGCCAACCCTACACTCCTTTTTTATATAATCTTGCGATGCCCGCTGCGTCCCGCATCATAAGCCCTGATGCATTAAAAAAACACAAAAATAATATCGGGAAAAATCCGGTTGGAACAGGTCCTTTTCAATTTATTTCATGGAAAGATAAAAAATTAACCTTAAAAAAGAATAAAAAATACTGGAATACGCAAGCTTATCTTGATGAGTTGGTTTTTTTGGCATTGGACAAGTCTGATTTATTTAAAGAGTTTAAATCAGGTAAAGTAAACGTGCTGGGAAATTTTAATACAGAAACTGCTTTGAACGTAGAATCTCTTTCTAACGGGCATTTATTACTATCTCCTGTAATGCACGTTGGTTATCTTGCAATGAACACAGAAAAAGAACCATTTAATAACCTTGATGTTAGAAAAGCAATTAACTATGCTATTGATAAAAAAAATCTAATTAATAATATTTATAAAGGATTTGCCATTGTATCCACAACAGCATTACCTCCTTCAATGTGGGGACACAACTCAAATATTCATGATTATGAATATGATGTAAAAAAAGCAAAAGCTCTTCTTGAAAAAGCTGGATATGCAAAGGGTTTTGAAATAGATTTTTGGATTTTAGATAAAGTTGAAAACAGACAATTTGCAAAACTCCTTGAAGCTAATTTAAAGAAAATTGGGGTAACCTTAAAGGTTAAAATAAAAGAACCTAAAACTTTTTTTAAGGGAGTAAAATCAGGTGAACATCAACTGGCAAAATTAAATTGGTATGGTGACAATGGTGATCCTGACAACTTTCTTTATGTTTTATTTGACGAAGACAATACTATCAAAGGCAAAGCTTCAAACCGTGCATTTTTAAAAGATAAAACGCTCCATACAATTTTACTTAAAGCCCAAAAAATTTCCGACAAGCAAAAACGCACCGAACTTTATAAAAAAGCTCAGGAACGCATACGGGAATTAGCACCATGGGTTCATTTATACCACAAGCAGCAAATGACCGGACGACTTGAAGAGGTTCGCGGTTTAATTTCCCACCCTACCGGAACCGTGCGTTTCCACACAACATGGATAGATTCCCAATCTGATACTAACAACACCAAGCAGCAATAGGGAACAACTATGAAATATAAAAAAGAACCTGCTTTTATTAACCGTCAGCAAGAGATTGATTACTTAAAAGATTGGATGGAACAGCGTCCAGAACAGATTATGTTTTTTTACGGACCTAAATCCAGTGGTAAAACCACGCTTATTTATAAATTTGTTGAAAGGTTTCTAAATGATGAAAAAAAGTTTTCAGTTAAGCTCTTTAACTTGCGTGAAACATTAATAGTAAATTACGAGAATTTTTTACAACGGTTTTTTACCATAGAAGATCCCCATGAAAAAAAAACCATCCAAACACGGCAGTACAATTTAAAGGTTTTTAAACTAACCGTTCAAATGCAACAAAAAATAAAAGACAAACAGTTAGATCCTTTTGATGTTATGAAAGCAGAACTTCAAGATTTAAACTCCAAAGGAATTAAACCTGTAATCATAATAGATGAACTTCAGGCTTTAAATTTTATCTACTTTAATTCCCAACGGGAGCTTATTAAAGAACTTATTAATTTTTTTGTGGCAATGACAAAAGAGAGTCATCTATGCCATATAATACTTTTAAGTTCCGATGGATATTTTATTGAAAAATTATATAATGACAGTAAATTAAGAAAAACCAGTGAACTTCTTGAAATTGATTATCTTTCTAAAGAAGATATTGTTTATTGGTTAAGTAACTTGAAAAAAGAATCCAAGATTGAAGATTACTCTTTAAATATATCCCAAATTGAATATATCTGGGAACATTTTGGTGGCAGTATATGGGAAATTTCTTCTTTACTTGGACGACTTTTTAAAATATGCAGCAATGGAAAAGTAAACACCATGGAAATGGAAAAAATTATAGAACACTATATGCTTCAGGCAAGAAGCTATTTTGAGGAATATGCTGTTTTAGATGCTTCAAAAACAGAACTTTTACGAGAAATCAATAAATATGTACAAGATAAAAATTTTGTTAAAGAGTCTTTTCTAAAATCCATTATAACTCAAGGGTTTTATGCCGATAAAAAAGCTTTACGTAAAGAGTTAAGCTATTTAGTACAAAATAATTTTTTATATTATAATCCAACATTGACAAAATATAAATTACAAGGCAAAAGCATGGAAATAGGATTAAATCGGTTTGTTCAGGAGATTGCACAAGATTAAAAAATTAAAAATTAGAGTGTCTGTAAATGATGCTCGTGATATAGCAAAAACATTAAGAACGTTGGGGTTCGATGTTATCCACAAAGAGAATGCCAGTCAAAAAACAAATGTGTCATTTTCCAACTTTTAACGCATTAACTAAGTTCTCACCTATCCCCTTAACTTGGTGTTATGGATCGCTATGTAATGTAAATACAGAGAACACTATATATGCCAATGAAAAAGAAAAAAAATGATCCAATGCAACTTTTACTATTTGATACCCCAATGAAGGGCGAACAATTACCGCCTATAGATGACACTTCTTATTTTCCGGTTTATGGGAGAAATGGTAATGTTTTATATGAAGGAGATAGCCTTGAATGGTTAAAAAGTATTGAAAGTGGAGTTGTTGATCTTATTTTTGCTGATCCTCCGTACAATATAAAAAAAGCACATTGGGACAAATTTGAAAGCCAAGAAAAATACATTCAATGGTCAATGAAATGGATTAAAGAGGCTGCCCGTGTTTTAAAAAAAACAGGTACGCTTTATATATGTGGTTTTTCAGAAATATTAGCTGATTTAAAGCACCCATCTATGAAATATTTCAAAGGCTGTAAATGGATAGTCTGGTATTATAAGAATAAGGCTAATTTAGGAAAAGACTGGGGACGTTCACATGAAAGTATACTTCATCTTAGAAAAAGTAAAAAATTTACAATAAATATTGACGATGTAAGAATACCCTATGGAAAACACACGCTTAAATATCCTTCTCATCCGCAGGCTGAAACGAGTCAATATGGCAATGGTGGAAAACGAAAAAATGTTTGGACTCCACATCCTCAAGGTGCTAAACCTAAAGATATTCTCGAAGTTCCGACAACCTGTAATGGTATGAAAGAAAAAACACCTCATCCCACGCAAAAGCCGGAGGAGTTATTAAGGAAACTTTTGCTTGCATCTTCAAATAAAAATGACTTGGTTGTTGACCCATTTTCTGGATCAGGAACGACTCTTGTTGTTGCGGAGCAATTAGGGTGCAGGTGGGCAGGTTGTGATTTTTCCCATGAATATAATGAATGGGCAATTAAACGTTTAAAAAATGTCACGTATAAAACAAAAGAAGAATGGATTGCCTTTGACAGGGCAAATGATAATAGAAGGAATTCAATTAGATGAATTTAAAAAATATTATTGCTACGGTAACAAACAAAAACAAGTTTTTATCCATAGCAGATTATTCGGATTTTTGTCTCACTTACCTGGAATTTATACAAACAAAATTGCAGGCTGTTATTGTTTCCCGAAATGAAAACAATTATAGATTTTTCCAATACAAAAAAGATGGAACATATAATGTAACCCGACCTGTCAATAGCAATCTTATGCTTTCCCTTGAAGTATTTGATTCAAATCGACAAAAATTTTTAGATATTTTGAACAATATAAAAAGTGCTACTGCGAAAGTCAATAAGAACAGGAAATTATTAAATGACTATATCTACACCTGCCAACAGTCTATAGGAGCAGCGTTGGATGCATTGCCAGCGAAAAAATCAAATACAGCAAGAAAAATAAATGGTGACTTGTTTGAAAGGTTTATACGCTTGATTATTCAGCAAGTTGGCATTGATGTTACTGACGGCACTATTGCTGTTCCTGTCAAAATCAATGGATCTGAAGCATTCAAAATGAAATACCAACATGATTTGATCATAAAGGTAGATGATGTAACCAAAGCAATTGGCTCAGTCAAGACATCAAGTAAAGATAGAATTGACAAGATTTTTATCGACAAATTTTTATACAATCGCTTGACAGATACACAAACGCCTCATTTTGCTATTTTTTTAAATGATGTTCAACGAAAAGGCAAAGAAGGCAAATATGGTATTAATGACACGTTTCTTCCGGGACACTTTAAAGGTTACACCATAAAACTGAATCCTTTGGATGGAGTGTATTACCTTGATATTAGACCGAATATGAAAACAGAGGATATTCTCAAGGATCACATAAAAACATTTGATAATTTTTTAATCAAAGATATTTGGAAATTTGCTAAATAAAAAAGGTAAGCGTTCACAAGCACCTCATCTTCGCATAAACAGCTTGGCATATATTAGGACAACTATTATATGCCAAGCTGTTTATGCGAATATAAGGCACTTTTAAACGCTTACAAATGTGAGATTACCGAAAAATCACATTTCTTGTTCGTGAACGGTTACTAAAAAAGGATATATTTAATATGAACCGGCTAACTCAAATACTTAGTTTATCCGTAGGAAAGAAAATGATAATGGCCGTAACGGGTCTTTGTTTTTGTGGATTTCTTGTTATTCATTTGCTTGGAAACCTTACAATTTATGGGGGACAGGAGCTTTTTAATTCGTATGCAAAACACCTTCATACTCTTGGACCTGTTTTAATTGTTGCAGAGTGGATACTTCTTGCTCTTTTTACTGTGCATATTATATTCGGTACAATTCTTTTTTTTAAAAATCTTGCTGCAAGACCTGTAAAATATCAAGTAAAGAAAAACGGTGGCGGGCGAAGTATAGGTTCTATGACCATGCCTTATACCGGTTTTATTATTTTTGCTTTTGTTATTTTTCACCTTTTTAACTTTCACTTTGTGGATAAAACAAACCAGACAATTTTTCAAATTGTTGACATAGCTTTTAACAATCCAATATATGTGGTGTTGTACATTACAGCTATATTTTTTGTGGCTGTGCATGTAAGTCATGGTTTTTGGAGTGCCTTTCAAACACTTGGGATAGACCACCCTAACTATACACCATGTATAAAATTAACAAGTATAATATTAAGCTTGATTATAGCAACTGGATTTGGATTTTTACCAATTTTTTTAAATATTTACAAGCACCTCGTTTTTACATAAACAGCCTGTTACATTTTTTTGTAAACGATATAAAATTTAAAAAAGGATATTACAAAAGATGCTTGATGCAAAAATTCCCCAAGGTTCCCTTGAGGAAAAATGGGATAATCATCGTTTTAATTTAAAACTTGTGAACCCTGCCAATAAAAGAAAATACAATATAATTGTAATAGGAACAGGTCTATCTGGTGCGTCTGCCTCTGCAACCATGGCAGAGCTTGGTTATAATGTTAAAACTTTCTGTATTCAGGATAGTCCCAGACGTGCCCATAGTATTGCCGCCCAGGGTGGTATTAATGCTGCAAAAAATTACCAAAATGACGGGGACAGCATAAAACGGCTTTTTTATGATACAATAAAAGGCGGGGATTTTCGATCTAGGGAAGCTAATGTATATCGACTTGCCCAGGTAAGTTCCAATATAATTGACCAATGTGTTGCCCAGGGTGTGCCATTTGCCCGTGAATACGGAGGTCAGCTTGCGAACAGAAGTTTTGGCGGATCCCAAGTATCACGAACATTTTATGCCAGAGGGCAAACAGGTCAGCAACTTTTACTTGGTGCATACAGTGCCCTTTCAAGACAGATAGCAGCAAAAAAAGTAGAACTTTTTACCCGTCGGGAAATGCTTGATATTATTCTGGTGGATGGAAAAGCCAGGGGAGTTATTGTTAGAAATCTTGAAACAGGTAAAATGGAAAGATATGCTGCCGATGCGGTTGTTCTTGCATCAGGCGGTTATGGTAATGCCTTTTTCCTTTCCACCAATGCAATGGCATGTAACGTTTCAGCTGCTATTGCCGCATATAAAAAAGGTGCTTATTTTGCAAATCCCTGTTTTACACAAATTCATCCCACATGTATTCCGGTTCATGGAGATTACCAGTCCAAATTGACTTTAATGAGTGAAAGCCTTCGCAATGACGGACGTGTATGGGTTCCTGAAAAACCAAATGATAAAAGAATTCCAAATGAAATCCCGGAAAATGAAAGGGATTACTTTCTTGAAAGAAAATATCCAAGTTTTGGAAATCTGGTTCCAAGAGATGTTGCGTCAAGGAATGCAAAAGAACAGTGTGATCTTGGCAGGGGTGTAGGAGATACCGGTTTTGCAGTATATTTGGATTTTAAAGATGCTATTAAAAGAAATGGCAAAGATGTAATTGAAAAAAAATATGGCAATCTTTTCCAAATGTATGAAAAAATAACCAACGAAAATCCATATAAAACACCAATGAAAATCTATCCGGCTTCCCACTATACCATGGGCGGACTCTGGGTGGATTATAATTTAATGAGCAATCTGCCGGGGCTTTTTGTTCTTGGGGAAGCAAATTTTTCAGATCATGGTGCAAATAGACTCGGCGCAAGTGCACTTATGCAGGGACTTGCCGATGGTTATTTTATTCTACCTTATACTATAGGCGGTTACCTTGCAGAATCTTCGAGAAAAAAAATAGATATACAACATCCTGCTTTTAAAGAATCCGAAGAAATTCTAAAAAAGAAAATTAAAAAATTACTTTCAATAAACAGTACAAGAAATGGCACAAAAAGTGGTGTAAGAACCTGCGATGATTTCCATAAAGAACTTGGAAAAATTTTATGGGATGCATGTGGAATGGCAAGAAATGAAAAAAAACTTCTTAAAGCAAAAGAACAAATTTCAACTCTTCGTAATAAATTTTGGAAAGATGTAAAAGTAGCCGGTGTAAGTTCAG
Organism: Desulfobacteraceae bacterium 4572_19; assembly: GCA_002084385.1. The sequence continues at coordinate 9,061 of NBLS01000010.1, read as the reverse complement.
ACTTTAATCAAAATCTGGAAAGGGCAATTAGAGTTGCAGATTTTATGGAATTTAATGAACTTATGATAATAGATGCCCTTAATCGCAAAGAGTCATGTGGATGCCACCTTAACGAAGCTTTTCAAACAGAAGATGGGGAGGCAAAACGCAATGACGAACATTATCGTTATGTTGCCGCATGGGAATATACGGGATATGGTGTTGACCCTGTATTGCACAAGGAAGAACTGGAATTTAAAAATGTTGAATTAACACAAAGGAGTTACAAGTGATATCAACTGAAAATAACCACCATGACCAAACCGTCTCAACAAAAAATAAAAACCCCAATAATACAACATCTTACAAAGATAAAAACTTAAACGTAATAAATCTAACATTAATGGTGTGGAGGCAAGGCAGATTAGATACCAAGGGAAAGCTTGAAACGTATAATGCTGTAAATATTTCAACCGATATGTCCTTTTTGGAAATGTTGGATATTATTAATGAAGATCTTATATTAAAAAATATTGATCCCATAGCTTTTGATCACGATTGCAGGGAAGGAATTTGTGGAATGTGTGGTGCCATGGTAAATGGCCGTCCCCACGGTCATAAAGAAGGCACAACACTATGTCAACTTCATATGCGCAACTTTAATGATGGGGATATTGTTGTGGTAGAGCCTTGGCGTTCCAGAGCATTCAGGGTTATTAAAGACCTTGTGGTGGATAGAAGTGCTTTTGATAAAATTATTCAGGCTGGTGGATTTATCTCTGTAAATACCGGTGGTGCACAGGATGCCAATACTCTTCTTATCCCACAGGAAATAGCTGAGCTTGCAATGGATGCTGCCGCATGTATTGGATGCGGAGCCTGCGTTGCTGCCTGCCCGAACAGTTCTGCCATGCTTTTTACAAGTGCAAAAATTTCCCAACTTGCTTTGCTTCCCCAGGGAAAACCAGAGGCTGCAAAACGAGCTATGGCAATGATAAAAACCATGGATAAACTAAAATTTGGCAACTGCTCAAACGAAACCGAATGTGAAGTGGAATGCCCCAAAAATATATCCATCACCAATATTGCCCGCCTTAATCGGGAGTTTTTTAAAGCTGGATTTTTTTCAGCAGTAAAATAAAGCCTCTTAAGGATCCAATTAGATATATCAGCATTTAAGAAGTGCAAGTTATTTTTTTGTGCAAGTTATTTTTTTGTGAACCCTTATGCAAAGGTGATGCTATGGATGTGTATGTCTGGAAAGGAAAAAATTCAAAGGGAGCAGTTGTAAAAGGTGAAATAAAAGCAAATGATGAAAACAAAGTTTGGGGTATTCTTTATAAGAAAAAAATAAACTCTATAAAAATAAAAAAGAAGCAAAAAGATATTTTAGAAAATATTCAGTTTTTTCAGCCCAAGATAAAAAATTCTGATGTAATAATATTTGCAAGGCAGTTTTCAACTATGATAGATGCCGGCTTGCCGATAATTCAATGCCTTGAAATTCTTTATATTCAGCAGAATAATCCTGTTTTTAAAGAAAAAATAGGTAAAATCAAAGAATCTGTTGAATCTGGAAATACCTTGTCGGAATCCTTACAATTATACCCAAAAATATTTGATGATTTTTTTGTAAATATGGTAGTTGCCGGTGAAACAGGCGGAATTCTTGATGTTATCCTCCAGAGATTATCCTCTCATCTGGAGAAAATGGCAAAGTTAAAAAACAAGGTTAAAGGTGCCATGACTTATCCGGCTGTTACACTAACTGTTGCTATTGCAGTTATTAGTATTATTCTTGTTTTTGTAATCCCTGTATTTGAAAGCATGTTTGCTGATTTTGGATCAACACTACCTGTTTTAACCAGATTTGTTGTTGATTTAAGTTGGATACTTAAAGAAAATTTTATATTTATTCTATCTGGATTTATAATTTTGCTTGTGTTGTTTAAAAAAATTTATCTTACAAACAGCGGTAAAAAAATTATTGATAATCTTATATTAAAGATGCCACTTTTTGGTATCCTGATTAAAAAAGCTGCAGTTGCAAAATTTACAAGAACGACAGGCACGATGATTTCAAGTGGAGTTGCAATTCTTGATACGTTAGGTGTTGTAGCAAAAACTTCTGGATATGTTCAATGATTGCCGTTGGTGAATCCACAGGTTCCCTTGATATAATGCTTATTAAAATTGCCGATTTTTATGACCAGGAGGTGGAGCAGGCGGTGGAAAATCTTACATCCATGTTAGAGCCATTTTTAATGATAGTTCTTGGATTAATTGTGGGTGGACTTGTTATATCAATGTATCTTCCAATATTTAATATGGCTGCTGTAATAGGATAGGGCAGATATGGAATCTGCCCCTACGGGTATCCTGTTTAAATTTTAGGGTAAATTTATTTTTTGTGATAATTTATCCCTGATTTTATTGGTTTTTATTTTTTACAAATCATTTTTACCCTAAAATTTAAACAGGATACGCTTGACATCTGTTATTTGAATAGGTTACAAAGCGAAATTATTTATATAATTAGTTATATAATAGTCTATAGAGTGCTCGTTAATAATATAACTTGCCATGGCAAAATACGCCATAACAAAAAATGAGAATCTTTATAATACATCGTTTTATAAAGACTTTCATGTAATATTTTAATATATAATTAAAGAAATACAGGAAAATATGGAAAAAATTACTGATTTAATGAAAGTGAGAATTGAGAAGATTGATGATCTTAAAAAAAATAATATTAATCTTTATCCAAACGGTTTTATTGTTTCCCATACCGTGGAGGAGATTAAAGATTTTGTAGAAAAATTTTTGAAATCAGAAGAAGATTCAGATAAGGAAAGTGGTGCTTGCAAAAAAGAAGACACGGTTTTTTCAACAGCTGGACGTATGATGGCTGTGAATAAATTTGGAAAATCCTCTTTTATAAGATTTAAAGACAGAACAGGTTTACTCCAGGCTTATGTTAGAAAAGATAAAATTGGCGATGAAGCGTTTGCTTTATTTAGTAAACTTGATGTTGGTGATTTTATAACCCTTTCGGGAACAATGTTTCAAACAAAAACAGGCGAATGGACACTGCTCGCAACAAGTTTTTCATTGTTAAGTAAAGCTGTAAGACCTTTACCTGAAAAATTTCATGGACTCAAAGATCCGGAAAAACGATATAGACAAAGATACCTTGATCTTATCATGAATAGTGATACCCGTGAAATTTTTATAAAACGAAGCAAAATAATTCATGCTTTAAGAAACTTTCTTTTAAAGTATGATTTTCTTGAGGTTGAAACCCCCATGATGCATTCTATTGCCGGCGGAGCAGAAGCAAAACCTTTTAAAACACATCACAACGCTCTTGATATGGAACTATTTCTTCGTATTGCCCCTGAACTTTATCTTAAACGGCTTGTTGTGGGCGGATTTGAACGGGTTTTTGAAATTAATCGTAACTTTAGAAATGAAGGTGTTTCCACACGGCATAATCCTGAATTTACAATGGTAGAATTTTATCAGGCTTATGCCACGTATGAAGATTTAATGGATTTAACAGAAGAGATGTTTTTATATATTACCGAAAAAGTATCAGGTTCTGCAATTATTGAGTATCAGGGTGAAACAATAAACTTTAAAGAAAAATGGAAGCGAATTCCATTGCTTGCATCTCTTGTGGAGATAGGTGGTGTGGATAAGAAAATTTTGGATAACAGGGAAGCACTCCTTGAATTTGCAGAATCGAAAAGTATTAAAATAATTAAAAAGGAGAGACTTGGTAAAATACTTACCAAGCTTTTTGACGAATTGGTTGAACCTAATTTAATTCAACCAACATTTATAACAGGCTATCCGGTAGAGGTATCTCCCCTTTCAAGACGAAGTGAAGAGTTTCCTGATTTAACAGATAGGTTTGAACTTTTTATTGCCGGAAGAGAAGGCTTGTTATGCTTTTGACTAATGCGGCTTCCATACGCGAGGTGATATTATTTCCTCATATGAAAAATAAATAGTAAGCGTTCAAAATCACCTCATCTTCGCATAAACAGCTTGTCATATATAGGACAACTACTATATGATAAGCTGTTTATGCGAATATAAGGCACGTGTGAACGCTTACAAATGTGAGATTTCCGAAAATTCACATTTCTTGTTCGTGAACGGTTACAATAAATAAGTAGAAATTTATAAAACAGGTATCCATGTCTTTTGAATTTTTAATAGCCAGTCGATATTTAAGGGCTAAACGCAAACAAACCTTTATTTCACTTATTTCACTTCTTTCAGTAGTAGGAGTTGCAGTAGGTGTAATGGCTCTTGTTGTTGTTATTGCGGTAATGTCTGGTGCTGAATCTGATTTCAGATCTCGTATTTTAGGGATAGAACCACATATTCTTTTATTTAAGCACAGTGGGCAATTTACAGAGTATTTAAAAATTATAGATAGTGTTAAAAAGAATGAAACCGGTAGTGTTATAAATATGGCACCATTTATTTTTTCACAAGTAATGCTTCGATCTTCAAATGGCATATCCGGTGCAATGTTAAGGGGCATTAATCCTGACTCACCTGTACATATAATTAAAAATATTAATTCAAAAGCATTAAAAAAAATGCTTCCCGGCAAGAATAACGTTAATGAAGAAAGCAAACCTTATATTCCTGGAATTATTCTTGGAAAAGAGCTTGCAAAGTCCATGGGTGTTTTTATTGGTGACACCTTGCACCTTATGGCTCCAAAAGGAACGTTATCGCCTGTTGGCCATATTCCATCAATGAAAAGATTTAAAGTTACAGGCTTTTTTAAAACAGGCATGTATGAATATGTTAGAAAAAACGGCAATGTTTATTATTTTAATACTAATTGTTCTTGTTGCTGCATTTAATATTGCAAGTTCTCTTATAATGATGGTAATGGAGAAAACAAAAGATATTGCAATTTTAAAAGCCATGGGGGCAACAAATAGAAGTATTCGACGAATTTTTGTATTAAAAGGGATAGTTATAGGCTTTGTTGGAACTATTTCAGGTACAGTTGCCGGTGTTATAATTTGCCTGCTATTAAAGAAATATAAGTTTATTGAACTTCCTTCGGCTTGGAAAATATTAGTACGCCATTGCTTGTTCTTGAAAAAATATCGAAGGGTTTTACTGTTGGTGGTAATTCTTTTACTATTTTAAGTGAAATAGATTATATTATTGAAAAAGGAGACTCCATTGCGATTGTAGGTGCTTCGGGGATTGGAAAGTCAACTTTGCTTAATATTATTGGAACGCTTGATAGGCCGGATAGTGGCTCTTTATTATTTCAGGGAAAAAATTTATTTAAGCAGAAAGAAAACGAACTTGCTTTATTTAGAAATAAAAAAGTTGGATTTGTTTTCCAGTTCCATCACTTACTTAACGATTTTTCTACCCTGGAAAATGTAATGATACCCCTGTTTATTCGTGGGGTTAGCAGAAAAAAAGCAACGCAATGTGCAGAGGAAATGTTGGAGAGAGTAGGTCTTCAAGACAGACTTTTGCATCGGTCAGTAGAACTTTCCGGAGGCGAACAGCAAAGGGTTGCCATTGCAAGGGCAATAGTACAAAAGCCTGTGTTATTACTTGCTGATGAACCGACAGGCAACCTTGATAGAAAAAACAGCGATTCTGTCCACAGACTTTTAATTAAATTAAATAAAGATCTTGGGATGACCATGATTATAGTAACACATAATCTTAAATTATCATCTCTTATGGCAAAAAGTATTACTTTTTCTGATGGTAAACTTATAAATAGTGTCTGACAGGAAATATTATTTTTGCAAATCAAGGAAGGTAAAAATTTTAACTGCGGAAATACATGGGGTATTTTGAGGGTTAAAATTTTGCCTACCACAGAAATTTTGGTAAAAGAGAGGTTTTCGTCACGCACTAAGGATTTACAAAAAAATAAATTGTATTTATTGAGTGTTGAGATTCTGATTGGGTTACGTTATAAAAGTGAAGTGTAGGAGTACTATCGTATTTTAAGCTTTCACACAGTAATTCAATTAGACATATCAGTATTTAAGAAGTACAAGTTATTTTTTTTGTGAACCCTAATTAAAAAAGATGTAAATTATAAAGAGGGGAATTATGAAAATAGAGGGTGCAGATTGTCAAATTAAAAAATTACCATTAATAAAGCAGACAGCTATAAATAAATTGATTATGGAAGATCGTAAAAAAAATCGGCAATATATCTCAAAAGCTATTTTTGTACTTTTTTGTCTTTTTGTATATTTTATACCCATGTTTGCATATGCATCGGATTTATCTCGTGTGCTTATACTTCCTTTTAAAATACATTCAGATAAAGAGTATAAATATCTTGAAACAAAAATCCCCAGATTAATTTCGACAGATTTTAAAGATAATCAAGTGGATATAGTAAGAATTCCTGATGCCGTGGCAAAAAAAGAAGGTTTAAATGATAAAACTGATTATAATTCAATGGCATCAGAAAAAATAAGACAAATTGGATTATCAGCTGATGCTGATTATGTCGTCTGGGGTAGTGCATCTTTTATCGGTGAAAGAATAAGTCTTGATGTAAGCATGATAGAGACAGTAGGAGATAAATATCAACTTGTTCAATTTGCAGAAGGAAAAGGACTTGAAAATCTATCAACAACGGTAACTAAGCTTTCACAATCCCTTTTAAGAAAAATTTATAAAAAAGAGATAATTTCAAAAGTAGTTGTTATGGGTAGTAGTCGTATTGAAGAAGATGCGATATTAAAAAAAATTAAAACAAAGAAAAATGATATTTTTTCTGCAAAAAAATTATCAAACGATTTAAAAACTGTTTACAGTATGGGGTATTTTGATGATGTTAGTGTTAATACCGAAGACGGTCCGGGTGGAAAAATTGTAATATTTAATGTTAAGGAAAAACCAACTGTGCGGCGTATTACAATTGAAGGAAACAGGATATATGATACAGATGAAATTCTGGCGGTATTAAATATTAGTGCCGGTTCTATTTTAAATATTTATAAACTCAATGAGAATGTCGAACAAATTAGACATTTATATATAGAAAAAAATTATCATAATAATAAAATTACTTATAAAATTGATAAAATTGATACTAATCAGGCGGATATAGTTTTTATAATTAAAGAAGGGGAAAAGGTGATGGTTAAAGAAATCACCTTTGAAGGTAATTCGGCGTACTCTTCAAGTGATCTCAGAGGGTTAATGGAAACCAAGGAGAAGTGGTTTCTTTCATGGCTGACAGGAGCCGGTGAATTTGATAAAGAAGTTCTTTCTCAAGATGTTGCAAGAATATCTGCTTTTTATCATAATAACGGATATATTCAGGCAAGAGTGGGGGATCCTGTTGTTAAATATAAAGGCGATTTTATCTATATCTCCATAAAAATTAACGAAGGAAAACAGTTTATCGTAGGTGATGTTAATGTTACAGGTGACCTTGAATTTACAAAACAGGAACTTTTTCATGTAATTAAAATTAAAAAAGGTATTGTATATAATCGTCAGACTGTCCAAAAGGATATTAGTTCATTAACTGACCTTTATGCTGACTTAGGATATGCCAATACTAAAATTGATCCTATAATTAATAAAAACAAAGAAACTCTTGAGGTTGATATTACATATAATATTAATAAAAAAGGGTTGGTTTATATAGAAAGAATTGTAATAAGCGGTAATACTAAAACAAGAGATAAGGTTATAAGACGGCAGTTAGATGTTTATGAAGCAGAATTATACAGTAATAGTAAAATTAAAAGAGGCGTTAGAAATCTTAACAGACTTGATTATTTTGAATCTGTAACTTTTGATACCATACCTGGAAGCAGTGAAGATCAAAAAATTTTAGATATTGAGGTGGTTGAAAAACCAACCGGTGCTTTTAGTTTTGGTGGTGGATACAGCAGTGAAGACAGTCTCTTTGCAATGGTATCTGTTACACAAAGAAATCTTTTTGGAAGGGGGCAAATTCTTAATCTTCGGGCAGAATTAGGTGGAAAATCTTCCATGTATAAATTAAGTTTTACCGAACCATGGCTTTTTGATATTCCTCTTTCAGCCGGGTTTGATATATATAAATGGAAAAGAGAGTATAATTATTATGATAAAAAAAGTACTGGTGGTGCTTTACGTGGTAGTTACCCTGTTTTTGATTATACCAGATTATATCTCACATACTCTTTAGATGATTCTCATTATTCAAATGTAAGAGAAGGTTATGTATATTATCTACCAGATGGACTTACAAGTGCAGTTACTACTAAATTGCGGTATGATTCCAAGGATAAAACGTTTATTACAAGTTCCGGTGTAGATACAAGTTTAATGGTGGAATATGCAGGTGGTGTTGTCGGTGGCGATATTGGTTTTGTTAAAAGCATTGCTGATGCCGGATGGTATATTCCACTTTTTTGGAATACTGTTGGTTTTTTACATGCAAAAGGAGGGATTATAGGTGAAAATGGTAAAGGTGAAATTCCTGATCCGGAGCGATATTATCTTGGTGGAATAAATTCCGTAAGAGGGTATAAATATCAAGATATTCATATAGTAAATAGTGAAGGATTGGAGATAGGTGGTAATAAATTCGTTCAGTTTAATTTTGAATTTATCTTTCCGTTATTAAAAGAATATGGTGTTATGGGCGTTACTTTTTATGATATGGGAAATGTTTATAATAAAAGTGATAATGTTCAACTTGGAGATTTATATACCAGTTGTGGAGGCGGTATAAGATGGAGTTCCCCAATGGGTCCCCTTCGTATTGAGTATGGTTATATTTTAAATGGTCATGAATATGAAACCGGCAGTGGTAGATGGGAATTTACTATTATATGCCAAGCTGTTTATGCGAATATAAGGCACTTGTGAACGCTTACAAATGTGAGATTACCGAAAAATCACATTTCTTGGTCGTGAACGGTTACTTAATTATTTGCCACAGCGGATAGTAACTGAAAAATGAGAGTCTTTGCAATATAACTTTCATATAAAAATTGCGGATTAACCGTGAACTTTTACGTAAATTGTAAGTAAAAATTATTTTAAAGGA
>NBLS01000009.1 GCA_002084385.1 Desulfobacteraceae bacterium 4572_19 | reverse complement strand
TTAGATGTAAAAACATAAGAATACTTTAGTATTTTGATTTTTCACAACGTAATCCAATTAGACATAACAGCATTTAAGAAGTACAAGTTATTTTTTTGTGGTAACCGTTCACGACCAAGAAATGTGATTTTTCGGTAATCTCACATTTGTAAGCGTTCACAAGTGCCTTATAATCTCACATTTGTAAGCGTTCACAAGTGCCTTATATTCGCATAAACAGCTTGTCATATAATAGTTGTCCTATATATGATAAGCTGTTTATGTGAAGATGAGGTGTTTGTGAACGCTTACTTTTTGTGAACCCTTGGGGTGCTTATTTTGGAGATTTATTTAATATTACTTCAGTTACTTCTCCATCTCGTACTTCAACCAACTTTCCAATTACACCACCTCGCATATCATCGTCATTCATTATCCATGTAACCATGGTTCGAATAAAGTATTCTCCCGCTGCAAGGTTATTGAAACTAAATCTTCCTTCTACATCTGTAATCGTTGATTTCCTAGCTTTATGAAAAGTAGGTGAGGGAGGGGTAACTGTGTCCCAAAATTTTCCAGATTTATTCCACCATTCACTGCCTAAAGTAGTAGCTGGATCTAATGTAACCGTACGCCCAGCCGCTTTAACAACACCGCTTTCTTGATGAGTTAAAAATGCTTGACCAGTAATTCCCCCGGTTCCTGAAATTAAATACGGTTCATATTCAGCATCTAACATCTCTTCAATCATGTTTCTTTAGCTATAAATGTAAATATAAATATAAGTGAAATAAACGTAATGATTTTTTTCATAGATAGTCTCTCCTTAATTTTCCAAATTAATTTAATAGTGTTTTATCAATGGTCATACTTACAAACCCAAAACTCCATCACTCCGATAAAGCCAGACCATAAATTATGCGAGTGAAATTATTGATAAATTGCAATTATAATATCGTAGTCTAATAGATAAGGCAAGAAGTTTTTTAAAAAAATACTAATATAATAAATAAAACTAACCTCCAAGATAGGCTTTTTTTACGTCAGGATTTTTTAAAAGTTCTGATGCTGTTCCATGTGCAACTATCTCACCGGTATCAAGAACATATCCTCTGTGTGCAAATTTTAAAGCAAAATTTGCATTCTGTTCGATCAGTAAAATTGTCATTCCATCTTCATTAAGTTTTTTCAATACCCTGAACATATCGTACATTAAAAGAGGTGCAAGCCCCATGGAAGGTTCATCGAGAAGAATGAAATTACAGCCTGTCATTAATGCACGACTTACGGCAAGCATTTGCTGTTCACCGCCACTTAAGGTTTCACTTCTTTGTTTACGACGTTCAACAAGCTTTGGAAAAAGGCTGTAAACCCTTTCATAATCTTGCTTTACTCTATCTTCATCTTTTCTTGAGAAGGTCGCAATTTTAAGGTTTTCCTCAACTGATAAATTGCCAAAAATATGCCGACCTTCTGGCACCAACGCTATCTTGTAGTCAGTTACTATGCAGTGTGCAGGGATATTTAAAATACTTTTTCCATTATATAAGATATTTCCGCCTGATACCTTTGATCCTTCGGGGGGTGGCACCCTTGTAATGGCATGTAATGTTGTTGTTTTACCGGCACCATTTGATCCGATTAAAGTAACAATTTCCCCTTTATCCACATTAAACGAAACGCCATGCAGTGCTACAATATTTCCATATTTTACATATAAATCATTTATTTCTAACAACATCAGATATTATCATCTCCAAGATACGCTTTGATAACAGCGGGATTATTTTGAATATGTTCAGGTGTTCCTTCGGCAATTGTTACTCCAAAATCAATAACCTTTATCCAAGAACAAAGTGACATTACCACAGCCATTTGGTGCTCTATCATCCAGATTGTAATATTAAATTCTTTATGTATCCATCCCACAAGTTTAATAAGCTCCTGAATATCGGCAGAATTTAAACCAGCTGCCGGTTCATCAAGCATAAGAAGATCCGGTTTTAACGAAAGAGCTCTTCCAATTTCAAGCTTTCGCTGGATACCATAAGGTAAATTTCTCGGTTTTTCATCAATAAAACTTATAAGATCAAGTACTTCTAAAATTTCCATGGCACTATTTCGCATACGTTTCTCGTTATTCATATATTTTTTAGTACGCAAAAAAGCATCAAAAAGATTATATCCCAGATTATAATGCTGGGAAATCATAATATTTTCGAGAACTGACATATCGTGCCAAAGTCTGATATTTTGAAATGTTCTGGCTATCCCCATGGAGGCAATCCTATTGGATTTCAACCCGACAATACTTTTCCCCTTAAAAAGTATTTCTCCCTCACTCGGAGTATAAAATCCACTGGTCAGATTAAACATAGTTGTTTTACCGGCACCATTAGGACCTATCAACCCCATAAATTCGCCACCTTCCAAATTTATTGAAAAATCAGACACAGCAAGAAGACCGCCAAATCTCTGACTAAGATTACTAATTGTTAGCAGGGACATATTTATTTGCTCCAACTTTTTGAGTAAACCCTTACTTTATTTATACTTATACCATCGTTTTAGCTTTGGAAATACATCAGACAACTCTTTATTCCCCATAATTCCTTCCGGCCTAAACTGCATTAAAAGTACAAGAAGAAGTGGAATAATAACCCATTTAAGCACCTGGCTTAAATGATAATCATCCGGTAAAATATGAACATAATGAAGCACGGTATCCATAGCAGGAATAATAAACCTTAAACCCTCTATCAAAAGGGTAAAAAGCACTGCCGAAATTACAGCTCCGGTAAGTGAACCCATTCCACCAAGATATACCATAACAAGACATTCAGTTGATTTCATTATGCCAAATGAACCCGGATTGATATATCCTAAAATATGAGCAAACAGACCGCCGGCAATTCCTGCAAGCCCTGATGAAAGCATAAATGCAACGACTTTCATTTTATTAGTATTCACACTCATAATTTCAGCCGCAATTTCATCTTGATGAATCGCAATAATTCCTTTTCCATAGGTAGATGAAACAAATCTGCGGATAATCCATACAGTAAAGTAAGTAAAAATAAACACCCAGATAAGCATCCATGGCAAATAAAGGACATCCTCCATGGCAAAAATTACTTTCTTCATTCCCATAAAGCCTCTGGCACCACCCACAATACTCATATTAATAAACAAACTGCATATAATAAAATTTGCGGCAATGGTGATTATAGCAAGGTAATCATCTCTGGTTTTAAATGATGGTATAGCGACTATAAGGCCTGCAAAGCCTGCAACAATCCCACCTATCAAAAGAGTTACAGGAAAAAAATAAAGTGCGAGATCCGGTGAAAGAAGAGGTGGACCAAACGTCGTACTTTTCGTAAATAACATTACATTTAAAACAGATGTAACATATGCTCCAACAGCCATAAATCCTGCATGTCCGCAAGCAAATTCACCCATATATCCATTAATAATATTAAAACTTGCTGAGAGAATAATATTTACGCCGACAAACATAATAATGGTCTGAATATAAAGATCTATCATATCAAAATATGCGGCCAGAATAGTTCCAATAAATAATATGCCCAGTAATAACGGGGTAGATAGTTTTTGCATTACAAACCTATATTTTTGTTGATTTAGCCACGCCAAACAAACCTGTGGGCTTAATTACCAGAATAATCAGCAAAATTGAAAAAGCAATTAAATCCCTGTAAGTTGACGGGAAAAAAGCAACAACCAGAATTTCTACAAGACCCAAAAGAAATCCTCCGATAAAAGCTCCACGAATATCACCTATTCCTCCCACAACAGCTGCGATAAAAGCTTTCCAACCAATAAGGGCTCCCATAAAAGGATCAAGTACAGGGTATGAAAGAGCATAAAGAATGCCGGCAAGACCGGCAAAAGATGACCCTAAAATAAAAGTAAATACAATTATCGTATCAATGGGAATCCCCATAAGAGGAATTGCATACTTATCGTAAGAAATCCCCCTCATGGCCATTCCGATTTTTGTCTTGGTAATAATTGTATTTAAAATAAAATAGACTAAAATAGCTGTAATGATAACACCTATTTTAAGGTTGGTCATACTAACTTGCCCAAAAGTATAAATAACTTTATCCACAAGTTCTGGAAAACTTTTTCTGCTTGCTCCAAACAGGGCAAGATTTCCATTTTCAAGAATTAATCCGCACATAAGGGCTGTAATTACAACATAAAGCCTGTTTGCACCTTTTCGCCGCAATGGCCTGTATGCAATTCTCTCTAAGGCTACACCAACTCCGGCTGTAAGAATCATCGTTGCAGGAATAACCAGAACCAAAGTCAAGCCTCCGGACAAAGCGGCACTTCCCTTAAATAAAAAAGCAGATATAAAAAATGCAATATAAGCACCCACCATAAAAATATCACCATGAGCAAAATTTATAAGCCTAAGTACTCCATATACAAGAGTATAACCAAGTGCTATTAGGGAATAAAAACTTCCCCATTGCAAAGCATTAAAAATATTTTGAAGAATACTCGTTGTCACGGTATTATCACCTTTATATTATGGACAAACAGCCTTTGTGAAAACAAATTCTCCTTTGTCATTAATATTAACGACAACAGCACATTTGATAGGATCACCTTGTTCATCAAATTTCATATTACCGGTAATACCCTTTACTTCCTTTATTGCAGCTATGCCATTTTTTATATTTTTTCGATCTTTTTTAATATTACCAGTAATTTTACCGGCATTTTTTATTCCCTCAAAAACAACTATAAGAGAATCCCATGTTAAAGCAGCAACATCTGCAGGTTGATACCCATATATTTTCGTATATTTATCAATAAATTCTTTTGTTGCACCTTTAGCTCCGGCAGCAGCATAATGAGTTGAAAAGTAATGTCCTTTACAGTCATTGCCACAAATTTCCATAAGCTCAGAATTGCCCCAAGCATCAGATCCCATAAACGGCCCTTTCCATCCAAGATCGTGTGCTTGTTTAACAGTTAAAGCAACCTCGTTATAATTATTAGGCAGAAATATAAAATCAGGCTTTGCGGTTAGAATTTTTGTAAGCTGTGCACTAAAATCTTGATCCTTTGAGCTGTATGTCTCAAAGGCAACCACTGATTCATTTCCATTTTTCTTTTCAAAATTTTCCTTGAAAATTTCAGCAAGCCCCTTGCTGTAATCATTATCAAGAGCATAGAGAACAGCAGCTTTTTTTGCATTAAACTGTTCCATTGCAAAATCTACTGCAACAGGTCCCTGGAAAGGATCAAGAAATGCCGCTCTAAACACCCATGGACGATCAAAAGTTGTTGCAGGATTTGTTGACCATGGAGTAATCATGGGGGTACGGTTATCATCACATACCTGACCTGCCGGAACAGCCTGTTTACTTGAGTTTGGTCCTATTATAGCCAGAACATCATCCCTTTCTATCAGTTTTAATGCCGCAGTTACAGCAGATTCAGCCTTGGATTCATTATCTTCATAAATAAATTCAAGTTTATATTTTTTTCCACCCACTTCAAGTCCTCCTTTAGAATTAATCTCTTTTTTCATCATTTCGGCGGCAAACTTTGACTCTTCACCAACCTTGGGAATATCACCTGTCAATGGAATATTAAATCCAATTTTAATTGTTTTCCCAAAACATAAGCTCGCCATAATAAAAACAGTGATAAATACAATTGACACCTGCCAGATTTTCTTCATTTCTAACCTCCAAACTTTAAGAATTAATAAAAAACACCAACTACAGCACCCGTCATACAAGTTGCAAGGGTGCCAGCAATAATTGATTTAAATCCAAGGGAAACAATTTCTGATCGACGTTCCGGAGCCATAGTTCCCATACCACCAATCATAATACCAAGACTGCCTGGATTTGCAAAACCGCACATGGCATATGTCATGATCAATATACTTTTAGGAGATAAAACACCTTCAGGAAGACGGCTTAAATCAAGATAAGCTATAAATTCATTTAAAATTGTTTTTGTACCCATAAGTGAACCTGCAACATGAGCCTCATTCCATGGAATCCCCATAAACCATACCACTGGTGCCATAATATAACCCAAAATACGTTGAAGCGTAAAAGGAGCACCATTGATTTCAGGAATTAAACCGAGGGTTAAATTAACAAGGTGAACAAGGGCAATTAGAACTATCAGCATGGCAACAATAGTAATTGCTAACTGCATTCCCTGAATTGTACCCTGTGTAACAGCATCCATTGGACCTTCAGCAGATTCTGCTAATTTAAGATCGCCCGAAGTAAGTGCATCTGTTTCCGGCACCATTATTTTGGAAATTAAAACAGCAGCCGGTACACTGATAATAGAAGCTATAAGAATATGTCCCATAATATCAGGAATAACTTTATTTAAAATACTTGCATATAATACCATTACCGTTCCTGAAATGGTAGCCATGCCACTTGTCATAAGTGTAAAAATTTCACTTCTTGTCATCTGTTTCAGGTAAGGAGAGATAATCAAAGGAGCTTCCACCATTCCCAAAAAAACATTAGCTGATACTCCCAGCCCTTCTGCACCACCAAGATTCATGGTTTTTTGAAGTGCTTTTGAAAACAGCTTAACGATAAACGGCAGAATTTTCCAGTAAAACAGAAGTGAAGATAATGCACCTATAACCAACACAAGGGGCAAAGCTTTGAACGCCAAAATAAAACCTGCCCCCGGAAATTTTTCATCAAAGGGCAATTGTCCGCCACCTAGATAACCAAAAACAAATGATGTTCCAGCAGATGTTGCAGATTCAACAGCCATTACCAACTGGTTAAGAATCATAAAACCATCTCTGAAAATAGAAATTTTTAATAAAATAACACCTATTACCAATTGAATAAAAATACCAATCAGAATAGTCTTTAAACGAACTTGACTACGATTTTCGCTAATTACCCATGCAATTAACGAAAAAACAAATAACCCTGCAATACTTTGAATAATCATTTTTTACCCCCTCCACATAACTTTATTACTTGACAATAATATCTTCAATATAATATGTGCCTGAAAGTTTCAAGCAAAATTTGTAACCGTTCACGAACAAGAAATGTGATTTTTCGGTAATTTCACATTTGTAAGCGTTCACAAGCATTAAAGGAATATACAATGAATTCAGAAATATTTAGAGAATACGATATACGGGGCATTGCTGGAGTTGATTTAACCGAAAAAGATGTTGTTTTAATTGGCAAAGGCATAGGTACGTACTTAATTGAAAAAGGAAGTAACAGCGTAAGCGTCGGACGTGATTGCAGAAAAACTTCAAAGCTTTATTCTCAAAAAGTTATAGAGGGGATTCTATCCACAGGTTGTAATGTAATTGATATTAATATTTGTCCATCGCCTGTTCTGTATTTTTCAATTCATTATTTAGAAACAATGGGCGGAGTAATGGTTACAGCCAGTCATAACCCGGCTGAGTATAATGGTTTTAAGATATGCAAAGAAAATGATTCTATTCACGGCGATGGTCTCCAGGCAATTTATAATATTATTTCTAAAAATGCTTTTATCAAAGGAAAAGGAACACTATCCAATACAGATATAAACCAACCTTATCTTGATTTTATTTATACAAAAATTAATATTACCAAACCGTTACGAATAGGAGTTGATGCAGGCAATGGTGTTTCAGGCCCTTTAATTATTCCACTTCTTAAAAAATTAGGATGTGAAACATACGAGCTTTATTGTGATATGGATGGTACTTTTCCAAATCATCCTGCAGATCCAACGGTTGAAAAAAATATGAAAGATTTAATGGATCTTGTAAAAAAAGAAAAACTTGATCTTGGGTTAGGATTTGATGGTGACGGAGATCGTATTGGTGTTGTTGATGAAAATGGTCGCTTACTTTATGGTGACCAGCTTATGATAATATTTTCAAGGGAAATTCTTTCAAGAAAACCGGGTGCCACTTTTATTTCCGAAGTAAAATGTTCAAAAACCATGTATGATGATATAGAAAAACATGGTGGACGAGCAATTATGTGGAAAACCGGACACTCTCTTATTAAGAAAAAAATGAAAGAAGAGAAGGCAGAACTTGCAGGAGAGATGAGCGGGCATATGTTTTTTGCAGATCAATATCTTGGATTTGATGATGCTACCTACGCAGCTTGCAGACTTTTGGAGATTCTTTCACAAACAAATAAAAATGTATCAGAACTATTATCTGATATTCCTAAAACATTTTCCACACCCGAAATACGTGTAGAATGCCCTGATGATAAAAAATTTGATATTGTTAAACGAGTAACCGCCTATTTTAAAGAAAGGTATAATGTTATTGATATTGACGGTGTCAGGGTCTTATTCGATGACGGCTGGGGGCTTGTTCGAGCGTCCAACACTCAACCTGTACTTGTTTTGCGATTTGAAGCCATGTCCGAAAAAAGACTTGAGGAAATAAGAAATCTTATTGAGTCCAACCTAAACAGAATTAAAAATGAGTAAGGAATGAAAACGAAATAACGTTATTCAAAAATTCATAACCGTTCACGACCAAGAAATGTGATTTTTCGGTAATCTCACATTTGTAAGCGTTCACAAAATAGTAAGTTGATTATATAGGTTAGCCATATCTTTTTCAAAGAGGATAAAACTATTATCTAATCTTTTTGCAACAATCGCTTTTTGATGTTTTGATAGAAACGAATACTGTATGCTGTTATAAATATATTGCTTGAGTTTTTTATAAGATGGTTTATATCTCGTTGATAACAGTACAAATTCATTGGTCAAATTGTTTCTCGACACTCCTGAGTCATCTGTAGCTATAACCATCGGCACATTATATTTTGAATAAATAAGATATGGATGCTTATTTTTTTCAACTCCCAATATAAAACTATTGCTTGTCAAATTGATTTCAATAACTGAATTTTTTTTAAGGTCTTCAAGCAATTCGATAGAGTGGGTCTCATAAGGTATATCTACACCATGTCCGATTCTTTGTGCATCAGCTATTTCACGAGCCTCTCTTATATGGAACAATAAATCTTTTGGCCTAACCATACCCAACGTTAGCTCACCTGCATGAAGTGCTCTATTGACATCAGGATATTTACTTTTAAGGTAGTTATACATCCTCATATGTAAAGTATAATCAGAAAGTGCTATAGCATTATTTTCTGGCGCAACTATATTAACTCCTACAATTAGTGGTGATTTTATTGAAGAAATATATCCAGAAAACAGATCAATAAATACTTGTACAGGATTAAGCACCCTTACAGCATAGGTCTGATACCTCATGATAAAGTCATCATCGTCTATATTTTTGTGGTTTTTTTTAACTCTCCTTACAAAATCCTCTACGGTAGCCTTAAAGTTTGGATTCTTTGTAAGAATAGCAAGTATTTCATTTAAAATTTCATTCACTTTAGCTTGTGTATTTGCACTTCTTAATTTTTTATTATACGCATCTATTCCTTTGGTAGAAATATAGTCAGAGCCTTTAACAACAACCCGACTTAACATGGTTTCTATATATGCTACATTTTCATTAACTGCTCTATTTTTGACAAGTTTTAAGCCAATATTCATATATTCATTTGAGACAACGCCGAAGTACTCAAATGTATTGAAAAAATTCAAATCCGGAGGGGGCTGATCATGACTATGATTTTTAAAGTCTTTATCAGACCATAAGGTTAACAATTTTCTATAAAGCGAGGTGTCAGATATTATCTCCTCTACTGGAAGAGGTTTAATTTCACACAAACCACCCTTAGCGTCCTTTGAGGGGATTACAATCTTCAATGAACATGGGTCAATAAGCCATCCTTTTTGGCTAACCCAGTCTAAATATGTTTCAGCATAGATTGTTCCTGTATAGTGATGATGAATATCGCCACCTTTAGGCATTTTTGTCAAAAATAAATTTAGTAGAGCCACATTTGGCTCATCCCCTTTAAGCATATTATCATACAATTTAGAGGTAACAGAAAAATTATCTATAGGGATTCTATTATTAATTGTTGAACATCCAATAAGCGTACAGGCTAAAAATAGTATAATACTGTTTCTGAAATATTTCATGATAGCTATCTTCCTTCCGCTAATGCCACGACCAGTTTACGATAATCTCCCTTAATTTTTATGGAGTTAATATAGTAGTCTGATAAATAATGTAAAGAACCACTCTTTCTTGTAATTCTTTAAATGTTTCAGCACCTTCAGCTTTAAATTCAGATGGTTTATTCCAAAAAGAATTATATTCGTTCTGATAATATTTTTTTATGGTATCAAGGTTTTTACCCTCCATAATCCCTAACTTTATCTCTTTTAAATTATCATTTGGAATTATAGATTTGTCGCCTGAAATAATTGTAGCAGTTTCAATAGTTCTTTTACAACTGCTTGAATATATAAAATCAATTGTCTCTTTTGACAGACATTTTTTTACTAAAAAAGCCTGAGCAATCCCTTTTTCAGTTAATGGAGAATCCAAATGTCCTTGCATTTTACGTTCAACATTCCACTTGGTTTCTCCATGTCTGATAATATGTAATTTATTCATTATTTACTACTCAATTTACAAATGTGAGACCACAAAAAAAATCACATTTCTTATTCGTGAACGGTTACAAAAATAGACCCTGATAAAATCAATGATAAAAAATAAATTTACCATAAAATTTAGACAGGACACCTCTTGTTTTATATAAAAGTCTCCATAAAAGGCTATATTATAAAGACTTTTATTTTTTGTTATAGCTGAATAACTTTAATTCCTGTTTTCTTTTCTATAATTTCAGCCATCTGATCAGCATTAGAATAAGGACATCCAGGCTTTGCATTAACAAGACAGGAGCTTAAATAAATTGCATCAGGTTTAATCTGAGATAATTTAATTGACATTCCCGGACAACCATAACCACTGTCCATATACGCACCACAACCAACTATTGCAATTTTCTCCATTCCAATCTCCTTTTTACTAACGTTTTAGTTTTTATAAATATTATGATAAGCATACAATACAGTGAAAGTATTTATACGTTTATCGTAGTTCAGAATTTACTGTAAGCGTTGACAATACCTCATCTTCGCATAAACAGCTTGCCATATATAAGACAACTATTATATATCAAGCTGTTTATGCAAATCTAAGAACTTGTGAACGCTTACAAATGTGAGATTACCGAAAAATCACATTTCTTAGTCGTGAACGGTTACGACTTACTTTTGTTTCACCTGCTCCATAATGGATCAGTTCCAAAACGATTAAACCACCACTCTTCAGCTGAAATATAGTTGCCGATCTCTTTTTCTGAAAATGAGTAAGCGTAATTACCACAATAATCCATTATAATTTTATAAGCATTATTGATTTTTATTGTCATTGCTTCACATTTATCACTATTTTCTTTACATGTATCAGGATGCCATTTTTTTATTAATTTTCTGTAATTTGATTTAATTTCATACATTGTTGCTCTTTCAGGCAATTCTAAAATTGCTATAGCCTTAACAACAATCTGAATTTTGGACTTAGATTCTGAAATCATCACACCTTAATACAATATTTTATATAAAAGTCCCTTAAAAAGTTTTATTATAAAGACTTTTATTTTTCGTTGTAGCGTATTATCCACCATGGCAAATTATAAAAAATGTTCCGCTTTAATAAACAAGTACGCAAAATTAATACCATAAAAATAACTTGTACCAGACGTAAGCGTTCACAAGCACCTCATCTTCGCATTGAACGGTTACTACCAGACTTACAAAGGTAACACTACTAAAAAAAGTTATTCCATTAAATTTTTTATACTTGCACATACACTAAGAGTTATCAAAAAAAGTAAACTGTAACGTTAATATGTCGAAATAAGGTTCTGTCTAATTGATAAAAATTTATAGGGGTAGGAACAATGGATAACACAAAAGAGATGATTGTGATTAACGCTAATATAAGTATTGCTGTTGAAGCACTTCAAGAAGTTGTACAAAATGTAAAAAAAACCACAAAAATGGATGCGGCAGATAAAATAAGTGAAATGATATCAAAGTTTCTTCTTGAAAAAGATTTTCTAACTTACACAAAAAATATAAATAATTATAAATAAGTGTAATATAATTTGCCATGGCAGATAATACGCCTCCACAAAAAATAAAAATTCTTATAATACAACACTCTATGGAAACTTTCGTATAAAACAATGAAAAACAGTAAAAACAAATTTCAATCAGGAGATGTTTTCGCAGTCTCCTTTGCACATATGGTGCATGATATTTATTCGTCATTTTTAGCACCTGTCCTTCCCATCTTAATCGAAAAACTTGGAATTTCTTATTCTCAGGTTGGTTTTCTTTCTGTTGCCCAACGATTACCATCTCTTCTTAATCCTTTTATTGGAATGATTGCAGATAAAGTAAGTATCAGATATTTTATAATTGTTGCACCATCTATCACGGCTATCTGCATGAGTTTAATGGGAGTTGCACCTTCTTATGCTGTTCTTGTAATTCTTCTTTTTGTTATGGGAATAAGCTCTACTCTTTTTCATGTACCAGCACCTGTAATGATTAAAGAGACATCCGGTGATAAAATTGGTAAGGGAATGAGCTTTTATATGCTTGGAGGAGAACTTGCCCGCACGGTGGGACCACTTATTATCCTTGGTGCTGTCTCGTTATGGGGTATTGAAGGAACATACAGGCTTATACCATTTGGACTTGCAGCGTCAGCTTTGTTATATATAAAAATAAAAAATATTAAAATTTCAAATAAATTTAAAAAAGATAAAAAAATAAGTGGTACAAAGGAAACATTTTTACAATTTATGCCTTTATTTATTACACTGGGCGGTATTACATTTTTCAGAGCATTTATAAAAGGAGCATTAACAACTTTTCTTCCCACATACCTTAATATGAATGGGCAAAGTTTGTGGATAGCTGGAATTTCTCTTGCCATTTTGGAAGGTGCCGGAGCTGTGGGTGCAATCTCTGCAGGAACTTTATCTGATAAAATTGGAAGAAAAAAAATGATGTTAATAATCTCTATTGTTTCACCGATATTAATGTGGCTTTTTATAATAAGTAACTCTTTTTTTCTTTTTCCCATACTTATACTTCTTGGTTTTTTTCTTTTTGCAACAGGTCCTGTTATGTTAGCTGAAATTAACGATATGAAAACAGACAGACCTGCATTTATAAATGGAATTTATATGACACTTAATTTTAGTATAAGTGCTATGTCCATCATGTTGATGGGAATAATGGGAGATTTAACCGGTCTTGAAAATACATATATTCTTTCAGCTGTTCTTTCAGTAGGAGCCATACCTTTTGTATTTAGACTGTCCAGTAAAGCATAGTGTAAAAATTTAAACATATTATATCAAAATCTCATCTTACAATATTTGCATCCTGTCTGTCCACATTTCCAGTGTTAAAAGGCTCCATAACTTACGCCCGTGATTTGCTTTTCTTTCGCGGTGTTCATAAAGTAAATTTTCAACTGTTTTTTTTTGCAAAACAGATGTTTTAATCATTTTGCCGGAAAGCAAAGTATCGCTGATAAACCTATAACCTTTTCCTCGAAACCATGCATCAACGGGTACATTAAAGCCATGTTTTTTTCGGTTAATAATCTCTTTTGGAATATAATTTTTTGCAGCCATTTTTAAAACACGCTTTCCTTTTGTGCCCAAAATTTTATGTTTTCCGGGTATTGTGGCAGCAAGTGAAATAATATCTAAATAAAGAAGGGGGGCTCTTACTTCAAGCGAATGAGCCATACTCATTCTATCAACCTTGGTAAGTATATCTTCAGGCAGGAAGGTTTGCTGATCAATCCAGAGCATATTATTTATTTTATCATCAGTAATTACTGTATCTTGAGTTGTCTTTTTTCGTTTATATAGGAAGGTTTGCTGATCAATCCAGAGCATATTATTTATTTTATCATCAGTAATTACTGTATCTTGAGTTGTCTTTTTTCGTTTATATTTACTAAAATTAAGGTAGAGAGTGTTAAAATTATTGAAACAAGAGAGGATAATTCCTCTTTTGAAAAAACAGGATTCCATGGCATATATCCATTATCCTGGGCATATGCTAATTGCTCGGCAAGCTTGAAACTTTCTATAAGGCTTGATGCATAATAGCCGTCACTTGCAGAAAATTTACATGCTATTTTATTGATAATCGGTGCTGTTTTTGAAAAAAACCGAAGGAAAGGTCGAAGTATATGTCTTCGATATCCACCCCATACCTCATCTGCACCATCTCCTCCTAAAACAACTTTAACATGGGAAGCTGCAAGTTTTGATAAATAATAGTATGGAATAACCGAAGCATCTGCCATAGGTTCACCAAGATGATCAATAACATCGGGAAGAACGTTAAGTATATCCATATTAACAACTTCTTCATGGTGATGTGTACCAAAATGATTTGCAACTTTTCTTGCCCATGAAAGTTCATTAAAACCAGATTGTTCAAATCCAATGGAAAATGTATGTATAGGGTTATTTTGTTTTTTTGCCATTAAAGCAAGAATAAGGCTTGAATCTAAACCTCCTGAAAGAAAAAGCCCAACAGGAACATCTGAAACCATTACAGGTTCTATTATTTTTTCAAGGGAATGTATTAATTTATCTGCACAATATTTTATATTTAAAAAATTTTTATTATTATCAAAATTTACGATTGAGTCTGTATAATTTGTAATTGTAAGATTTCCATTTTTATAAACTGCAACATGACCGGGGGGAAGTTTTTTTATATTTTTAAGAATAGTATCAGGAGAAAAAATCATCTGATAATGAAAATATTGTAAAAGTGCATTTTTATTTAATTCATGGGAAACTGTACCACATTTTAGTAAGGTTGGCAGTTCAGATGCAAAAGTAAGCGAATGATTATCCAATGTATAAAATAGTGGTTTTTCACCGCATAAATCCCTTGCTATTATAAGACTTTCCTGGTTTTTATCCCAAATTGCAAAAGCAAACATCCCCTTTATTTTTTGAAGACAGTTCATTCCCCATTGTTCATAGGCATGGATGATAATTTCTGAATCAGATTTACTTCTGAATTTATGTCCAAATTTTTCTAATATATCCGAAAGCTCACGATAGTTATAAATCTCTCCATTTGCAACCAACAAGATAGAACTATCCTCATTATACATTGGCTGATGCCCTTCTTTGGAAAGATCAATAATAGAAAGCCGCCTGTGTCCTAATCCAACAAACCATTTGCAATTATTATCATTAGATAAATAAATTCCTTCATCATCTGGTCCTCTGTGATATAAGGATTGATTCATGGACTGTATAATATTATGTTCCAGAGGTTTGTTTGAGATTTTTCCGCATATGCCGCACATTAATATTTAATCCTTATTTTATATGAAAGTTCATAGAAAAGCTGTATTATAAAGAGTTTCATTTTTTGTTGTGGCGTATTATTTGCCATGGCAAACTATATGAAAATCCATATACTATTTACCATGGCAAATTATATGACAATCTTCATAAATGCTACATTGTAAAGATTTTCATAACCGTTTGCGAACAAGAAATGTGATTTTTCGGTAATCTCACATTTGTAATTGTGGTACAATATTTATCGTGATACTTTTAAGACTCTCTAAATTGCTAAATCGAAGAGCTTTTTTTCTCGCATTATCGGCAATTTTTTTATAAAGAACCGGATTTTCCAATAACATACAAATTTTTTCCAAAAGTTCTGCATCATCACCAGAGTTAAACAAAAGCCCGTCTATTTCGTTATTATAATTACAAATGGAATATCTCCTACTCGGCTTGCGATGGAAGGAACTTTGCAGGCCATAGCTTCCAATAATGAATTTGGTGTACCTTCTTTTAAACTTGGTAGAATAAAAATATCTGCCTTTTGGAGTAATTTAGGAATCTTTGCATGGGATACTGATCCTTTAAGAAATATCCTATTTTCATATTTATGTTCGACAATCCATGTATTTATTAATGTTTTCATGGGACCGTCACCAATAAGTTCAAGATATAACTTTGGATTATCTTTAAATAAAGAATCAACTGCATTTAATAAATTATTAATGCCTTTGGCAAGAAATAGCCCTCCAACATACATAAGAGTAATTTTCTCTTTTTGATTTAAAGAATTATTGTTATTTTCAGGTTTTGGAGAAAACAGATCCGTGTCTATTCCAGTTGGGATAACATTAACTTTTGAATCAGGAATATTAAAATCACTTACCATGGTCTGCTTCATTGCATGGCTTGTAGCTATAATATATTGAGCATGTTTTAACGTCCAGCCGGAAATTACGCGGAAAAAAAATCCCTTGGATGCGTAAGTATGAATATCTGTTCCCCTTGCGTGAATAATAACGGGGATCTTTAAAATTGTACCACAAATTGCTCCAATTAATCCTGTTGGCACAACCCAGTGGGCATGAATAATATTGCATTTGTAAGATTTTATTGTTTTTAATGTAAACAGAAAACCCGAAATAAGGAAGACAATCATTCTAAAATAGGGAACTTTTTTAAAACTTAACAACTGCCTGTCGCCGGATGGATAGGGAAATCTTATAACATTAAAACCTTCCGGTTCATGCTGAAATTTGGGGCTTTTTTTAAAAACATGCGGTGTTAATACAACTAATGGAAAATTAGAAGAATAAATATTAACAGCCAATTTTTTTATAAAATGCCCACGAAAAGAGTCTGTAAAGTCAGGATAAGCGTTAGTTAGAAATAAAATCATTATAATAAATCCTGTTTAAGGGCTCACAAAAAAACTGCTTACCCATATTGTTCCACCATTTTTTTATAGGTTAACTTACTTCCTCCAAAAATATCAAGGGCACTTCCCACGGTAAAATCAATATTTCCACTTCCTATATCATTTATAAGTTCAATATCAGAAATGGAATGTATTCCACCGGCGTATGTTACAGGGATGCTGTTCCAATTGCCAAGGAGTTTGATTAAGGAAAGTTCAATCCCATTGCATTTGCCTTCCACATCCACAGCATGGATAAGAAATTCGCTTGCGTATGGTGAAAGTTTATCAAGAAGTTTGTGTGTAATTATCTCATTTGTGTAAGTCTGCCAACGATTGGTAACTATTTTATAATTTTCTCCTTGTTTGCGACAGCTTAAATCTAATAACAATCAAGGCACTTGCACCGGCATCTATCCACTGTTTTGCATTATCAATATTTATACCGCCACCTATTTGCATTCCCTGTGGCCATGCTTTTAGAGCAGATGCAGCAGCTTTTTTATTGGTCCAAGCTGAATAATATGACCACCTGTAAGGTTATCTTGTCGATAAAGTTCTGCATACCATTTTGCAGGTTTCTCAGCTTTAAAATTTGTAACTGGTGTAGCAGTTTTATCATCGGTAAGAGTTGATCCTATTATTTGCTTTACAACCCCCTGATGAATATCTATGCACGGTCTGAACCGCATTTTTTACTCCTTTTGTATTCTTTTTATTTGAGCACCAAGTTTAACCAAACGTTTATCAATATCTTCATATCCCCTATCAATTTGAATAACATTTTCTATTGTGCTGATACCTTCTGCGGCAAGGGCTGCAATTAAAAGAGCCA
This sequence comes from Desulfobacteraceae bacterium 4572_19, assembly GCA_002084385.1. The sequence continues at coordinate 10,283 of NBLS01000009.1, read as the reverse complement.
CTCCGGCTCTTATATCTGGAGAAGTCATGGATATACCACGCAGGGGAACTTTTTTATCAAGCCCTATTACAGTCGCTCTATGGGGATCGCAAAGTATTATTCGAGCTCCCATATCAATTAATTTATCTACAAAAAAAAGGCGACTTTCAAACATTTTCTGATGAATTAAAACCGAGCCTTTTGCCTGAATTGCAACCACAATAAAAATGCTTAAAAGATCCGGTGTAAGGCCAGGCCATGGAGCATCTGATATTGTTAATAAAGCCCCATTCATTAAAGTATCAATAGAATAATGCACATGCAGCGTTATATATAACGGTAGTTCCTTTAGCCTTAACAGCCGCCATTAAAATATTTGCGGTTCCTGTAACAGAAGGCTCGTTTAGAAGAATATAAGCTCCTTTTAAATTATCGCAGGAAATATCATATATGGCACGTTCGGGATAAAAAGTTACCTTTGCTCCAAGTTGCTCAAAAGCTGAAAAATGTGTATCCAAAGGACGTCTTCCAATTTTATCACCACCTGGATTTGGAAGCTTTGCCATTTTTAATCTCGCAAGAAGTGCTCCGAGCAAAAGGACAGAACCTCTAAGGGAAGCCGCATAGGTTTTATAAGCATCTGATTCCAAAAAATGAACATCAATATTTAATGCCTGAAATTTAAAAACCCCTTTTTCACATTTTCTAATATTAACACCAAGTCCTGCAAGAAGATTAATAAATTTATTTACATCAACAATATCAGGAATGTTACAAATTGTAACCTCTTGATCTGTTAATAAAACAGCACTTATTACCTGTAAAGCCTCATTCTTTGCACCCTGTGGATAAAAATCACCTTGTAATTTTTTTCCACCTTGAATTTCTAAAATGCTCATTAAATATACCTTTATTTGCAATTAATATTTTCACTTGTTCAATCTATATTTATTAAGTTTTTTAATCTATCTTCAGAGGAAATTTTCATTTTGATCAGTTCTGAATTGTAACTTTCCATGTTGGACAAAACTACTAATTGTTTGCAAGCTCAATTTTACAGGAAACTTTGATTTTTCGATACTTGAACTTATGACTCAAGAGCAACATATTATTTCAATCAATATTAATAGCTCCAAAAACCGAATGAAAAAATAGACAAAAAAAACAAGTTTTTAAACATCTAACTCTGGCACTATTCAGTCTCTCAATTATCTATAGAATTTTGTGTTTTATTTATCATAGTGGTACCGGCACTGAGCTATTATCAAATGTTCGTTTTGTATTGTATAAACAAGTCGGTGTTTATCATTTATCCGGCGACTCCAGAATCCATTCCATTCAAATTTTAGTGGCTCAGGCTTGTTTTTTTGCCAATAAATATAGTCATCCCATGCTTGGACATGCCAGTTAATCATTTTCATTTATTAATCCGTGAGTTTCATATTTACCGTATCTAATATCTTCAACGGCCTTGTCAAGACGTTTCCTGTTGATTTCTGATTCTGCAAGATAAGCCGTTTCTTCATAAGAACTGTTATGATCTATATGTTCTTCTATAAGTTCAATTAGATATTCTTCAGGTGTCTGGCATACCAAGTTTGCAATTGCATTTATTTTACCAGTTAAACTATTAGGAATATTTATTATCAACATTTTTAAACCTTTTTTTAAAAAAAATCCGTAACCGTTCACGACCAAGAAATGTGATTTTTCGGTAATCTCTCGGTAATCTCACATTTGTAAGCGTTCACAAGTGCCTTATATTCGCATAAACAGCTTATCATATAATAGTTGTCCTATATATGACAAGCTGTTTATGCGAAGATAAGGTGCTTGTGAACCCCAAGTCAAATAGTACACAACATAACTAAACAACTTATCACTATTAGGTGCTTGTGAACCCCAAGTCAAATAGTACACAACATAACTAAACAACTTATCACTATTATAATATTAATGCAATAAAAAATTATAAAATAATCTAACAGTCACAATAAATTTTATAAAAACAAATTTCGATTAATACGCTTCGGTAGAAAAATGACAATGCCAAGCTGTTTATGCGAATATAAGGCACTTGTGAACGCTTACATATTATCTTTCTTTGCACCCTGTGGATAAAAATCACCTTGTAATTTTTTTCCACCTTGAATTTCTAAAATGCTCATTAAATATACCTTTTTTTATATCTTGTTTATACGTCATCTTTTTCGTCATCTTTTTTTTTACCTATTAAATAAGCATCTACTGTCCCATAAACCCAAAGGATAATAATAACAAATATAAGGGTATTATATATCATTCCATTAGAAATACTTGATACCTTTGTTGCAGTGTCTGCAACTACATTTATATCAATCCTTCCACTGCTTATATCAATTTTATCAAACATTTCAAGTGTCTGCTGAACAATTTTTATTAAAACAACTGCAAAACATGCAGTAACTGCAAGACCTAATGCTATACCCCGTTTATAATGTTTTAGAACTATTTGCCCTAACCCCGGAAATACCATACTGGATAAAAGAGCCCCCTTAACAGCATTACTCATTATTTTTTTCATACAGATTCCTTTCATATAAAAATTGTTATTAATAAAAAAACATGCTACGGTCGTTAAATAATTATTTATGTGACGATTTATTATGTTGTTGTTGATGTATTTATATACACCTCATCTTCGCATAAACAGCTTGTGAACGCTTACAAATGTGAGGTTACCGAAAGATCACATTTCTTGGTCGTGAACGGTTACCATTTTTTGTTATGGTGTATTATTCGCCACGGTGGTTATACACAAGGAGTTCACCTTAATTTAAATGTTAGATTTTCCCAATAATTCAAACGCTATATGAAAAAAACAATTATTATATTTATTATAACAAGTCTTACTATACTATTGAATTTATTTTACGTCAACGCATCTTCTGAGACTTTTAATATGACGTATTATTTAGAAAAATTTGAATCTATAAATAAAACCCTGCTTAAAAGTTCAAATAAAAAAACTATAGATTCTCTTACTAAGCAGAGGGAGACTATAATAGAAGAATTTATTGATAAGTTAAAAAAACAGCCGGATGATATTATTAATTTTTCAAACTTTACAACAAAGATATCAATTTTAGAAGATAGAATTGATATTAATAATAGTATGGGAAATACACTGGCTGTTGCACGGGATAAAACTGATGTTGATATAAATATGATAAAAATCAGAATGTTAAAGTTTTTTTCTTTTCTTATTCAGGCTCGAAATACCTTTACAACCAAAAAAGATATTATCAACAAGGCTGAAGATGAGTTAAGCTGGTTAAAAAGTATTATTATTCCTAAAATACCAAAATCAGATAAAAATAATGTTTATAACGATCTAAAAGAAAACAATCTTCAATTTAAAATTATCTCATCTACTTATTCAGGGATTTTGTATTATGTAATTGACCATCCGGAAAGAATAGCCGTAATAAGCTGGGTTTATTATTTTAAATTAGAAACGCTTATAGCTGTTATAAATAATTCAAGTAAATTGATAAGAGAGATAAATGGTCCTTTAAGTCCGATAAACATGAGTATAGGAAAATTGGCAGTAACAATATTTTTATTTTTAATAGTTTTTTTTGTACCTCTTGTTATAAAAAAGTTAGGGGTGGTAATAAAACGTTTAATAGTAAATTTAAATTTTTCATCAAATAAAGTAGAAATTTATTATAATGAAATTCAAAAACCTATAAAATTATTAATAATTTTTTTTGGAATTAATATTCCTATTCTTGTGCTTTTTATGAATACAGGAGTAGAAAAAAAAATAATGACCGTAAATTATATAGTTTACACTTGCCTTATCGCACATCTTTTTTTTAAAATCATTGATGGAACAGCCATTATACGACTTGAACAACTAAGTAACCACACGCATCTTCGTGAAGAATTTATTAATCTTTTTATAAAATTTGCAAAATTTATTGTACTTGTACTGATGGTCTCACTCGGTTTAAATCATTATGGAATAAAAATGACAGCAATTTTATCTACCCTTGGTCTCGGAGGGCTTGCCTTTGCATTGGCAGCAAAAGACACTTTATCCAATTTTTTTGGGGGAATAACCATTCTTATGGATGATCTTTTTAGACAAGGGGACTGGATAAAATTAAAAGATGTTGAAGGCACAGTCGTTGAAATTGGCATTCGTAGTACAACTGTCCGAAGCTTTGCTAACGCATTTATTACAGTACCAAACTCTGTTGTTGCAAATCAGCATGTTGTTAACTGGAATAGAAGGGAAGTCGGACGACGTGTTAAAATGCATATTAATGTTGCTTATGAGTGCAAGATAGAGGACTTTAAAAATGCTGTTGAAGATATTAGATATATGCTGACAAAACATCCAGGCGTTGCCCAGCCTACCTCAAGTTTGTCAAATTACAAAAGAAGAATTTCAAGATTGTTATCGTTAGAAGGAAAGGAAGGAATAAAAGAAATTAATCAGGCAGAACCTGATTAGGTTACAAATAATCACTACCAACATTAAAAGCCAAATTCAGCCATAATATCATTGGGATCATCATCAACAACATCATTATAGTCATTGTCATCGTCAACATCTTTTGAAGACGAAAGTGCCATAAAATTTGTATCTTCCATGGAAATTTGTAAATAAAAAGGTTTATGTTCTTCTGTAAAAAAAGCAACACGACGATACTCAGGAACAGTAATTGTTGAGGCTCGTGAAATAACAATGGCCTCGTTTAATGTAATCATTTTCGGGACGTTCTGATTAATGGTAATTTGCAGTTCTTTTTCAAGATTCATTCTGAAATCACCAAAAATTTGATTTATCAACTCTCCAAGACTATCTGCCACATCATCTGAGGTATGCTGCGTAGCAAGTTCATCTTCGGGCATACCCATACTGAGCATATATTTTTTATAAATTTCCATTGCAGCGTCTTCTGAGAAATTTAATACAGCAAGACCTGAAAAACCACCTTCCACTACAACAAAACATGCAATATCCGGATTCAGTCCAATACTGGTTATTTTTTGAGCAATAAGAGGAGACGTAATTTCAGTTTGCGTTGATATCTTAAGAACTCGTTGAACAGAATTGCATAATACTTCCAATAAATCTTCTGTGTTACTATCTATTTTTTCTTTCATATTGCGTACCTCCTGGTATTATGTAAAAAACATTGTAGTATTTTAATACGGCTTCTTCACAACTTCCTGTGAAATTAACTATCTAATGGGTTACGACTTGCTATACTACTTTTTATATTCTAATATTTCAAGATGAATTTTAAAAATATTAAATTGCACTATCATAAATAAAATGTTAATGGCACAAAAAAGATAAGATTAACGTGCCATGATGAATAATACGCCACAATAAAAAATGGTAACCGCTCACAAATAAGAAATGTGATTTTTCGGTAATCTCACATTTGTAAGCGTTCACAAGTTCCTTATATTCGCTTACAAAAATTGAAAATCTTTATAATGTAGCTTTTATATGAATTTTCATATAATCACCATGGCGTATAGTACGCCACAACAAAAAATGAAAGTCTTTGTAATATAGCATTTCATGGAAACTTTCATATAAAAGATAGAAAAAACAACTACATGGAGTTAATAAAAACATAATGAAATTTAATAGCGTTAATGATGTTCTTGAAAAACTTAGTAAAACAAATTACATCTCTTCCAAAGAGCTTGCCACGGTTATTTTTCTTGCAAATGCCAGCGATAAGCCTGTCTTAATTGAAGGGCCGGCAGGAGTTGGAAAAACAGAGCTTGCAAAAGCTGTGGCAAAAAGTCTTGGCAGGGAACTTATACGGCTCCAGTGTTACGAAGGCTTAGATGAAGCAAAAGCTCTTTACGAGTGGGAATATGCTAAACAACTTCTTTATACCCAGATGGTAAAAGAAAAAATAAATGATGTTATTACCGAATCAACAACTCTTTTAAATGCAGTTGATAAGATAGCAGCTCAAGAAGATGCGTTTTTCTCGGAACGTTTTATTCAACCTCGTCCACTCTTGCAAGCTATTGTTTCAAAACAGCCTGTAGTACTTTTAATTGATGAAATTGATAAGTCAGACCCTGAATTTGAAGCTTTTCTTCTGGAAATTTTAAGTGATTTTCAAGTTACAATTCCGGAAATTGGTACAAAGAAGCCGGTAAGTATTCCTTTTGTTTTTCTTACATCCAATAATTACAGAGATATAAGTGATGCACTTAAACGCCGTTGCATTCATTTTTATATAGATTATCCGGAGCGGAAAATGGAGATGGAAATTGTAAGGCTAAAAATAAACTTGTGGATACAATTAGAAATATTCGGGAATTGGATTTAAAAAAGAAACCTTGTATTTCTGAAACACTTGACTGGGCACAAGCTCTTATTACCCTTCAAGTTGAAGATTTAAGTGAAGAAATTATTTCTGAGACACTTGGGCTTATATGTAAATATAAAGCAGATACACAGATGGTTAAAAAAAATATAAGTCGGATTTTAAATAATTAATTTATGGTTAATCTTACATTAAAATTTGTAGCTTGTTGCAGAAATGCAGGATTAAGAATTTCCACATCAGAAGTTTTAGACTGTTTAAATCATCTTCAGCTTATAGATTTTGCATGATTATATATATCATCTGTTTTTTCACGAAATGGAAACTACAGCAACTCTTCCTGATATTAAACCTGTTTCAGAACTTCGTCGTAAAATAATTGAAAAGTTAAAAGATAGTAGTGAAAGAACAGATGAAGATAATGCTGTTATTGAATTTCTTGAAGGCAATCCGCTGTTGTTTATCGAAACAATACACGGTATAAATATTAAGGAAGAAAAACATAAAATAGCCCTTAAGTCAAATATGGATCAACTTGCATTGCGACTTAATATTATGCTTATTCTTAATAAAACAAAAGAGAGAACTACACGGTTGTTAGAAGGTAGTATTTCAAATTATGATAAAAAAACGCAATCGTTTGCCAAAGATCACTTTAACCATCTTTTTGATACAGCCAACGCTCTTCTTTCCAACGATCCTAAACCGTATAATGAAAGTATAATCAGGGCAAAAAATCCAAATCAGCATTTAAAGCAGATAGGAGAAAAACTCTTTTCTCATCTTGATAAGGATGAACTTGAACAGGTACACTCCATAATTAAAAAATTGGTACGTAAACTCAAAGAGATTGTTTTACTACGCTATGCCAAAAAAAATAAAGGTGTCCTGGATTTAAAAAGGACGTTAAGAAGATCTGCCGCATATTATGGAGTACCTGTTGAATTAAAATTTAAAGATAAACCTCCCGGTAAAGGAAAAATTGTTGTACTTTGTGATGTTTCCGGGTCGGTCTGGTCAGCTTCTCGTTTTATGCTTACTATTTTATACTCTCTTCAGGAATGTTTTAGTAGAGTTAATAGTTTTATATTTGTTGCCATGCCTATTGATGTTACTTCTTTTTTTACAAACCATGACGTTAATGAAGCTTTGGAAATGATTCTTTCCAATGCAGACATTAATCTTGATGAGGCTACTGATTATGGCGAGACGCTAAGAGGATTTAAACAAAATTATTTAAATATTCTTGATAGAAAAACAACATTGATTATAATAGGTGATGCCAGATCCAATTACTTAAATCCACAAGAAGCTATTTTAAATGAAATGAGAAGAAAGTGTCGCAGGGTTGTATGGCTTAACCCTGAAACAGAAAATAGCTGGAATACCGGAGACAGCGAAGTCTCTTCTTATATGCCGTATTGCCACGAATTTCGACAATGTACAAATCTTAACCAGCTTATAGATTTTATTGAAGAACTGGTGTAGGTTCCCACTTGTAATAAACAACTGTATTGATTTAAAATCTTTCCACACTGATTTTTAAAAAAAAATCTTATATACGGCCATCTTGTTTAAGTCTCTTTACCATCTGTTCATAGCTTACCAAAGGCTCACTTGATCTTTCATCAAACACAGCGAGATCTTCAGCATCTTCTGACAAAGCTTCTCTTAAGGCTTCATTGATTATTTTTGACATTGAACAGGACGTTTCAAGAGCTTTAAGCCGTAATGCTTTATTGACAGTTTCCGAATTGGGAAAATACTTTCGAATATCTGGCGCTAACATCAGGCAAAGGGCAGTTTTAGCACATACTTTTACATGTTCCTGTACTACCTTACAGCCAAGAATACCCCCCCCAAAAAAAATAACAGCTACTTGCTCCTATTAGCATTCCCTTAAGAAAATCACGTCTTGAAAAAACTTTAGGTTCCTTTAAGTTAAGGGTTCGCAAAAAAATAACTTGTACTTCTTAAACGCTGATATATCTAATTGGATTACGTTGTGAAAGCTCAAAATACGATAGTATTCCTACGCTTTCACAACGTGCCCAAACGAAACACCTCGTTTCATCAATCTATTTCAAATTAAAAAATCTCGGCAATCATACATCTGGCACTACCGCCTCCTACTTCTTCTATGGTATGAATATCTACAGGCACTATATTTCCAAACTTTTCCAATTCAGCTTTTTGATCTTTAGTAAAATGCTTGTAAGCTGTAGTTGACATAACAATAATATCACCGTCATTATTTGATTTCAGCTCAAGTATATTACCACACATATTATTTACCTGATCAGAACTTATTTTAATTATCTTTTTACCCAATGCCCTTAATTCAGCCATCACCCTGGTTTTTTCTTTACTATCTCTAATATTATCAGCAGCAATTACCACAAAACCATCTCCGATACTCATTACCACATTAGTATGATAGATTAATTTTCCATCTTGATCATAAGTATGAAAAATAATTGGACGGTAACCAAGTTGTTTACAAAAATCATAAAACACGTCAATATTAGTTCGTGGTGAAAGAGAAGCAAATGCAACCTTGTTTTTACGATCAAGCACCATACTACCGGTACCTTCCAAAAATTTACCCTCATCAACATAGTGTCTAAGGTCAACAACCTTATCTATACTATAACCTTGTTGTTTAAGTTTCTCTTTTAACAAATCAGTTCTAATCTCGGCACGACGATTTGGTGTAAGCATAGGATACAGCACCAATGTATTTTTACCATTACCAGTTCTATGTGTAGAAAACCAGTTATTTAATTTGGTCACCTTTGCAGAATCGGCAAGTTTATGTTGAAACACATTGGATTTTGCCGTTTCAAAGTTATATGCAAAATCATTTGGGGAAACCATAAATACAGTATTTGTTAATTGTGAAGATTTAGTATCAATGGCAGTTCCCTCCCGCAAAAGCACCTGAGTTGTACAGTGTGCCGCACCGTATCCTGAAGTCAACGCACCAAAATCCATCCATGTTGCATCTACTTTGGCATCACTTAAAACCTTTTTATACTCTTCACTTACACCGTCAATCGCAAATATTTTATTCTGCACAATAGTTAAAAAATTCAAACCGTAAAGATTTTGATCTTTTCTTGATACGGGAATTAAAGTAAATCCTAATTCATCTTCCATATATTTCTGAAAATTTAAATCTTTTAGTTTAAGTTTATAACTACCCTTTTCCAACTCATAAACATCAACTGTTGTTTGTATATCTTTAGTGACAGGCTTTCCAGGCATATCCATTCTTAAATCAACCAAAACAGCAAGATTTGGACTGATAATATTAAAATAGGTATCTAAATGCATCTCTTCCTGATTATTCCATGAATCCTTAACCACAACAACACGAGGCAGACCAAAAACCTTATTATCCAGTAACTGTTTAATTCCTTCAGCATTGGTACGCAACCCTTGCCCTATTAACGCAGTATCTCCTACTGAAAAATAATCTCCGCCCTCCAATCGACCTTTTCCGGTTACTTCATAAATAGGTTTAATACCGAGTTTATTTAAAACAAATTTAATTATTTCCGTTTCAGGTGCACGTTGTTCTGAATGCATTTTAGAAATTACAACACCCTTTGCTAAGTGAGAAATGATTTTTTGTTTATACGCAATTTGTTTATCCTGCATATCTACGGGCAGAGATGAACTGTCAATGGTTAAAGATTTAGATGCAAATTTTCTAAGTGCATCTAATTCCGGACCGGTAACAGTATTTCCATGTTCATCCACAGTTCCTTCTAAAAGAACATCAACCACGGTATAAACAGCCACTCCCTGTTGTCTGAGCCGATCAATATATTTACGATGTTCTTTACCGGCTTTCTTTATGCTAAACGGCTTTTCAAATAAAGCAGCATCTGGATGGAGAACCCCCAGAAACACTTCATCTTGCGGGGTATGCATAAGAATTTT
>NBLS01000102.1 GCA_002084385.1 Desulfobacteraceae bacterium 4572_19 | reverse complement strand
AACAGTGGGATCTTGAAATGGAAACAACTTTAAGGGCAAAAAGATGGGTGTTTAACTCTGCTCTTCCTTATCTTAAAAAATCTGATAATGGTGTTGTTATAAATTTTTCATCCATAGCAGCAATTGTTGGAAGGTGCGGACCTGCAAGCTATTTATTTAATGACGGTTACGCTGCTGCCAATCGTGCGATATCACTTTTTACAGAAACTTGGGCAAGATTGGCAGCTCCAAATGTTAGAGTCAATGAAATAATGCTTGGTATTATAGATACTCGCCATGGTAAAAACACCAGAGGTTGGGGGCTTTTAACAGATAAGCAGAAGGAAGCATTGCGTTTACATACCCTTGTGGAAAGAACAGGTACATTTGAAGACGTGGTGAAAGCAGTACTTTTTATTATTAACGATGCACCATTTATGACAGGCAGCGTACTTCGTTTGGATGGCGGATATGTTTTGGGTGGAGAAAAAATAGCCCCTATGCCAAAAGGTGTGGAGCCTTTAGATATCAACACCAAGTTTTTTTAACATGGCAACCCCGCCTTCGAGGGTAACTGTATTGGTAATTCCAAATTCCCGAAGATTTAATTGTGCTTCGTAAGAACGGACACCTGTGTTACATAAAAGAATAATTTTTTTATCTCTTGGAACATCATCTATTCTGCTTCTTAACTCTTCTTGTGGAATACTGTTCCAGTCTCCCGGATATTTTTCCACATATGGTTTTGCATCAGGCGGAGTACGACGTTGCATCTCCACTGCTTCCAAACCCCTGAATTCCAAGAACTATTCTACTTGGCCTGTCCACAACAAGTTCAAGAAACATCAGCTCTTTACTGGGATAAAAATGGGCTCTGTCAAGCTGTGCTATCTGAACACTCACAGCATCATAACCTTCTTTAACTGCATTATCTATAGTAAGTCCGGCTCCACAAAGTGATGTTTCAAAAAGTTTAACAACAAAACTTCCAACGCCACCTTCAATTTTTGCATTTCCACCAGCAAGATTAGTACCGATAACCCTGCCTTGTCTGTTTGCCATGGAACCTAATGGAAGATATATGGGTTTTCCTGTTATCTGATTTATACACTCAATACAATCACCACCGGAATAGATATCAGAATCTGATGTTTGAAGCATATCATTTACTATAATTGTACCTTTAGAACTAACCTTAAGACCTGCATCTTTGGCCAGTTCTGAATTAGGTGTTATTCCTGCGGCAAGAATAACAAGGTCGGCTTCTATTGTTCTTTTATCAGTTTTTACACTTTGAACAACGCCATCACCTTCTATCATTTCTACTTTTTCACCAAGATAGAATGAAAGACCATTTTCTTCCATATGGTGCATAGCCATTTTAGAAAAACTTTTACTTACAAAACCAGGCATAATCTGATCGGCAATCTCTACAACGGATGTTTCTATTCCCCACATATCAGAAATTGCTTCGGCCATTTCCAAGCCAATAAATCCTGCTCCTATTATTACAGCTTTTTCTACACTACCTTTTGCAATCAGCTTTTTAATGGCAATTGCTTCATTTAAATTTGTAGCGGGGTGAACATTTTCTAAATTTTGCCCGGGGATATTTAAATCTCTTGCCACACTTCCTGTTCCAATTACCAGTTTGTCGTAAGGTAAATGTTCTTCGCTTTTATCTTTGTAACGCACATGAACAGTTTTCTTTTCACGATTTATTGCAAGTGCAGTAGTCGATGTTAATACTCTTATATTTTTAACATTTTTAAAAAATTTTTCATCCCGCACCATATGAAAGCTTGTGGTTTGAAGCTGGGAGTAATCACTTACGTCTCCTGAAACATAATAAGGGATACCGCAGCCTCCGTATGATATAAAGTTATCTTTATCTATCATTAATACATCTGCATCCGGTTCAAGACGTTTAAGTCTGCAAGCGGCTTTTGAACCTAATGCTACCGCCCCTATTATAATAATTTTTTTTGACATTTTACCTCCTACATATTGCTTGTTAATAGTAACATTTTTAAAAACGGTTAGACGCTAACACTAAAAAAAGATATGTTCACAAGTGCCTTATATTCGCATAAACAGCTTGGCATATAATAGTTGTCCTATATATGACAAGCTGTTTATGCGAAGATGAGGTGCTTGTGAACGCTTACACATATTTTTTATAATTAGTGTCTGCAGACAACTAATGGAGGTAAATTTGAAAAAGAGAATATTGGTGGGTAAATTTATGACAGACATAGTTTTTGTAGGATTAATTATCAGCTATTTTCAACCAGAAATCAACCCTGAAAGCTATGGAACTTACAGATACGGCATCGGGACGGGTATTATTTAAACATCCGGGAATGATGAGGTGGGAATATGAAAAGCCGGAAAAACAACAGATTATAACTGACGGTCAAACCCTTTGGATATATCGTCCTGAGGATAATCAAACCATAATTGGAAATGCGGTTAATTACTTTGGAAGTGGCAGTGGAGCAAGTTTTCTTACGGATATTAAAAATGTAAAAAAAGAGTTTAAAGTAACTCTTGAGGAGAATTATTCAGATAAACTCTGGCTTTTACAACTTCAGCCATTTAAGAAAAATCCTGATTTAACAAAAATTTATCTTGCCATATCAAAAAAAACATTTACTGTTTTGGATGTAACAACCTTTAATACTTATGGGGATGAAACCCAAATAGTATTTAGCGATATTCAATTTAATGATAATAATAATGGTATAAAAAATTCACTTTTTCAATTTAAGGTGCCTGTTAATTGTGAAGTATTACACCTTGAAAACTCACCTTGAAGAAAAAATATAAGGAGCAAAATAAAAAATGATAGTTGATAAAATAAAAAAGCTAAAAGAAGAGAAAAATGCCATAATACTTGCACATAATTATCAACCTCCAGAAATTCAAGATATTGCTGATCTTTGTGGTGATTCACTGGAACTTAGTATAAAAGCCGCAGCGACAACTGCCGATATTATTCTCTTTTGTGGAGTTAAATTTATGGCTGAAACAGCATCCATACTTTCGCCAGATAAAACGATACTTCTTCCTAACCAGGATGCCGGTTGCCCCATGGCTGATATGATTACGCCAGATGCTCTTGCCAAAAAAATAAAAACTTTTGCAGGTATTCCGGTTGTAACTTATGTAAACTCAACTGCTGCTGTAAAGGCTTTAACTACAATTTGCTGTACATCGGCAAATGTTGTTGACGTGGTAAATAGTCTTGATTCTGATGAAATTTTAATGACACCTGATAAAAATCTTGCTCAATATGCTGCTTCAAAAACTAATAAAAAAATACATCTTTGGGAAGGATATTGCCCTTTTCATAATAACCTTAAAGTAGAAGATGTAAAAAAAGCACAGAAGGTTCACCCCGACGCTGTATTTATGGCTCATCCTGAATGCCCACCTGAAATACTTGAAATGGCAGATAAAATTACAAGTACTTCCGGAATGATAAAATATGCACAAAAATCTGACAATAAAGAGTTTATCGTAGGAACAGAAATAGGTTTACTTTATCCTTTACAAAATATATGCCCTGATAAAAAATTCTATCCGGCTTCTTTATCTATGGAGTGTTTGGATATGAAAAAAATATCTCTTTCTGATGTTGAAAAAAGTTTGGAGTTCTTATATGGACAGGTTAAGGTTCCTGAAGATATTAGAAAACCGGCTTTAAAGGCAGTTCAAAGAATGATAGATATTTAAAATGAGGTCTCTTATTTTAATTTCATGGTAAGAATAAATTTTATATGAAAGTAGGGGCAAACCTTTGTGTTTGCCCAATGTGCCTACTTTTATTTTTTGTTGTGGCGTACTATTCGCCGTGGTGGTTATATGAAAGTTCATGGAAAAGCCATATTATAAAAAGCTTTTATTCTTTGTTATGGCGTATTATCCGCTATGGCAAGTTTTAGAAAATAAATTTACCATGAAATTTAAACAGAATGCAAAATGAGGGTATAATGCAAGCTAAAACTGATAAAGGCAATAAATCCCCAAATAACACGGAAAATCATAAAAAAAACTATCGAAATTCCAAAAAACGACAAATATCACCAACATATATATTAAAATGTGCGTCTGTTCTTTTCGCCGTTTTTTTTATTTTATTAAGTTGTCTGATTTTAATCTATCCGAATACTGATAACGCACGCAAGATAATTCAAACTCAAATCAATAAGGCAATTCCGGGTTCTATTGCTTTTGAAAAACTTCATTTTTCGCTTTTTTCAGGTAGCTTGGAACTTGAAAATATTTCGCTTATGGATTTATCTAATAAAAAAATCGCTGATATTAAACGTATATTTATTGAAGTTTCCTGGAAATCTCTTTTACAGAACGAAATTTATATAAAAACGGCTGAAATAGTAAAACCGCAGATACAGTTAGTTATTGGAAAAAAAGGGCAGATTAATTTGGAATCGGCATTTATATCCCCAGAACAAGCCGAGCCATCTTCCAATAAACCTGAAAAATCAGAAAAATTAGCGTTTAATATTATTTTAAAAAAATTTGAGTTAAGTGACGGGCAGCTTAACTGCCAAATACCGGATAAGCAATTTATAGGAAAAATCCCAGATATTAATTTTAATATTTCTAATTTCAACCTTAATAATCTAACAGGACTTCTTGCCCTTAAAACCGATAAGGGAAGTTTTCAAACTCCGGATATAAAAGGGATAATAAAAAAATGCCAACTTAATGCAACCTTAAAAGATGGCAAAATTAAACCTCTATTTTTAAACCTTGGTACCACGGGATTAAATATCGAACTTTCAGGTGCAATTAATAATCTTCTTAAAAATTCAAATACCCAGCCAAATCTTGCCCTAAAGATTAAGACAGATATCTCTTTATCAGAAATAAACAAGATGATTATAAAAAATAATGCGAACACTCAATTGCCGTTAAGGAAAATAAACGGTAATATTAAGTTAGTTGCCTCCATATTAGGAAATATTAATCGACCGGTTATTAAAATAGATCTTCAAGGAAAACAGTTTATTTTTCAAGATATTACCATAGGAGATATGGGAATTTATGCATCTTTTTGCAACTTGCTGATAAATTATTATCTAACTTTAAACTTGTTTTAAATAATATATATTTAAAGGATTTTTTTGCAAATCAAGATTCAAGTGGTGCTATTAACGGTAAACTTAAAATTAAAGGAGATCTTTATAATCCACAAGTAAATTTTCTTTTGCAGGGTAAAAATATGGCTGTTGAAAATTTTACAGTTGGTGATGTGGATTTGAATGTTGATTTTTCAAAAGGTACCTTTACAGTTGGTGATGTGGATTTGAATGTTGATTTTTCAAAAGGTACCCTTCAGGTTCATAATGTAGAGTTTAAAAATAAAAAATCAAATCTTAATATTCAAGGTTCTATTGTGGTTTTACATGAGAAAACAATGAAACCTCTTAAAGCCCCATTGCTTGACCTTACCCTTAAAGAAAGCAAATTATTTTTACAAGATTATATGCCGGGAAAAATATTACCAGAAAAAGTAGTATCTGAAAAAGACTCACCAGAAGAAAA
>NBLS01000101.1 GCA_002084385.1 Desulfobacteraceae bacterium 4572_19 | reverse complement strand
ATCTTGTTAAAAAATTTGAAGCCTGCAAAGCCACAAATGTTACAATCGACAAATGTGAGGAAGCTAATGGTGAATTTGTAATAGTATGCACAAGAGACGTTCCTTCAAATCCTCCTGGGTTTGCAAAGAAATTTTTGAAATCAACCAATACAATTACAGAAACAGATACTTGGAATGTAAGCGATAAAACAGGAACTTTCATCATTGAAATCAAGGGTGCTCCCATAAAAGTTAATGGTACCTTGGCAATAACTTCCGATGGTGATGGATGTGTAAACACAATTGAAACAAACATAAAATGCAGTATTCCGCTTGTTGGCGGTAAAATTGCAGGTTTTGTTGAAGATGATACAAAAGGTAGTCTTGAAGATGATTATAATTTTACCAAAGGTCATATAGGCTAATTTAAGAACTATGGACTATTATAGAATTAACTATCAAAATCTGTAGGTATAAAAAAGTGCATAAAGACTCTCTTTATGCACTTATTAAAGCAAAATTATGGTTTTTTTTTCGCAGTCGTTAGATCTCCTCCACCAGCCTTTTTCTAAAAGAGAATCAAAAATTCATTATTTTCATAAACTTGAATCCACCATGGAGAAAGCAAGAGAGCTTGCAAAAAAGGGATGTCCTGATTTTACGGTGGTTGTAGCTAAACATCAAACTAAAGGGCGTGGTAGATTAAAAAGGCAATGGTGTTCAAACGAAGGTGGATTATATTTTACAATAATACTTAGACCCAAAATTACTCCAAATTTGTGTTATCAATATAATTTTTTATCTTCCTTAGTTTTAGTTCGTACCTTAAATAATATGTTTAATATCAATGCTATGGTAAAATGGCCAAATGATATTTTAGTTGACACAAAAAAAATTTCAGGAATGCTTTCCGAAATAAAAATTAAAACAGACAACGTTTCTTTTATGAATATTGGAATTGGTCTTAACGTAAATAATAAGCCAAATGATATTAAAACAGCTATCTCATTAAAACAACTCATTGGAAAAGAGATATCTAAAAAGGAAATTTTATTAAAATTTTTAAATAACTTAGAAACAAAACTTCATAATACAAATTTTAATAATATCGGTTTAAATAATATCGGTTTAAATAATATCGGTTTAAATAATATCGGTTTAAATAATATCGGTTTAAATAATATCGGTTTAAATAATATCAGTTTTAATAATATAATTGCAGAATGGAAAGAGTATTCAATACCATTTGGTAAGCGAGTTAAAGTTATAACTGTTGCCGATGTTTCAGAAGGTATAGCAAAAGATATTGATCAAGATGGTGCTTTACTTTTAGAGATGTCAGATGGAACCATAAAAAAAATTATTTATGGTGATTGTTTTTGGGATTTATAAGTCAAGGAATCATGTTTATGAATAAAAAATCAGAACTTAAAATGACAGTATATGCTGCACTTTTTGCTGCACTTACAGCTACTGGAGCTTATATTAGTATACCGGTTGGACCTGTTCCTATCGTCCTTCAAAATTTTTTTGTACTTCTTTCTGGACTCTTGCTTGGAAGCAGATGGGGTGCTACAAGCATTGCCGTATATCTTCTTGCCGGTGCATGTGGATTGCCTGTTTTTGCCGGCGGAACTTCCGGCATAGCTCATTTTGCAGGACCCACAGGCGGTTATCTTGTGGGATTTTTGGGAACGGCTTATGTAATAGGATTTATTTCAGAGCGAACAAAAAATAGCATAACATGGGATATAGTGGCTATGATATGTGGTATGGTTGTGACATATGCAGTTGGACTTATATGGTTAAAACAGATTACAGGCATGACGTTTTCAAAAACACTTGCTGTAGGGCTATATCCTTTTTTATTTGGAGCTGTTCTTAAAATTATAGTTGCTATACCTGTGGCAAAAGCACTTAGGATTTATTTTAATAAAAAATAACACCGTGTAATAATTCATATGAATGGTATAACAGCATTTAGCTTTAAATCGGGAAACACATTTGTACATCGGATTGATATTAGATTAAAACTTTTTTTGCTTGTTCTTTGTAGTGCTTTAAGTCTAAATTGCTTTTTATATGGATTGGTGTTGTTAACCACAATATTAGTTGCTACCTTTTTTTATATTAAGGTAGGTTTTGTATCAACCATAAAAGAACTTTACTATATTCTATTGTTACTTGCTTTTGTTTTTATTTCAAGATCTCTTTCAATAGAAGGTACTCCTATTATTCAATTTTGGTTTATCTCCATAACTTACGAAGGTGTAATAAGTGGTGCATTTTTCTGCTGGAGACTATCCCTTGTAATTCTTGTAGGATTACTTTTTACTGCTACGACAAAAGTATCACAAATCAAGTCAGGCATACAGTGGTTTTTTACACTAATACCATTTATACCTGAAAAAAGAATTGCCCTAATGATAAGTCTCCTTATGGGTTTTATTCCTGTTATTTTAAATAAAATTTATGAAACAAATCAGGCACAGCGTGCAAGGTGTATTGAAAATAGAAAAAATCCAGTATATCGGTATACCAAACTTTTAATTCCAACACTTCATCGAACGTTTGAATCTGCGGATAAACTTGTTCTTGCTATGGAGGCAAGATGTTATGAATCAATAAGGAATGAGGACAAAATAACTTCCACAACTTAGCGTTTTAACTTCAAGTTATATTTATCTTTTCTTCAATAAAAAAATCCTCAAAATAGTCTACTATTCTTGCGGTTTTTTATCTCAGAAAAAATAAATCTAACTTAAATTTAAAGGCTAAGTTGTGGAAGTTATAGACTGTCACATAATTAATTTCACAAGGCGTAGCGAAGAAGCCGTATTGGAATACTGCGATCCATAACTTGAGCAACCACAGGGAGTTTTGCCCCTACTTCCAAAACATCATCTCTTGATATGTGGGAAGTACCCAAAGATCATCTGCTACAATACCCTCTAATTTATCTGCATAATAACGCACAGCATTCATAACCGGCAGTATTTCGTTACAATAATATTCAGCTTCTAACTGATGATTTTCTTTTTTTATGGTCATAAGTTTTCCAAGCTTTAAAGTTTCGCTTTTCAATCCAGTAATAAGTGTACTAACCTTTTCCAAAACAGATATATCAGCATCAAGACCAAGCTTCTTTAGGTTAAGACAATTTTTTGCAAGTTCACTTTGATAACGCATTGCCGAGGGATAAATAATCGTATCTGAAATTTCCAAAACTGTTCTCGCTTCAACGGCAATTGTCATTATATACTGTTGTGTTGCAATTTCATATCGACTATGAGATTCAACTTCTGATAAAACATTATATTTTGCAAACAGTTGAATATTGTCTAAATCAATTAAAGCTGGTAAAGCTTCAGGTGTTGTCTTAAGGTTTGGAAGCCCTCGTTTTGCAGCTTCTTCTTGCCATTCATCCGAATAACCATCACCATTGAAAATAATATTTTTATGGTTTTCATAAATTGTTTTTATTATCTTATGAACAGCTCCATGCAATCCATCAGGATTTTTTGCAACAGCATCCTCTAAATTGGTGGCAATATAATCCAATGATTCTGCAATAATGGTACTGATTTCCGTCATGGGACCTGCAACGGAAAGACTGGAACCTACTGCACGAAACTCAAATCTATTTCCAGTAAATGCAAATGGGCTTGTTCTATTTCTATCACCTGCATCTTTGGGAAGATATGGCATAGCATCAACTCCAAGATTAAGAGTTCCCTCCGGAGCGGACTTAACAACTGCACCATCCAAACAAAGCTGCTCAACTATTTTTGTGCGGAGTTTTCCCCGGATCCAAAAGATTTCCTTGACTTGCATTTCCTATTGAAAAGTTTACATGTTTTCCTGAACCATTAACTCCTGCAAATGGCTTTTCATGTAAAAGACAAGTCATACCATATTTTGTAGCAACTTTTTTTAATATAACCATGGTAAGATGCTGATGATCAGTTGCGATATTTGCAGCTTCGTAAACAGGTGCCAATTCAAACTGTCCTGGGGCTACTTCATTATGACGAGTTTTTGCAGGAATACCAAGTTTAAAAAGCTCCCGTTCAACATCGAACATAAATGCAAGTACACGCTCATGGATAGCCCCAAAATAATGATCATCAAACTCTTGCCCCTTTGGCGATGGTGCACCAAAAAGAGTGCGGCCGGTTATAGAAAGATCTGGACGGGCTGCAACAAAATTTTTATCTATTAGAAAATATTCCTGTTCTGCACCGCAAGTAACAGATAAACGGCTGTTGGTATTATCTCCAAACAGTTTTAATATTCTTTGTCCATGCAGATTTACCGCCTGCTCAGATCTTAATACAGGTGTTTTTTTATCAAGTGCTTCACCTGTCCAGGATACAAATGCCGTTGGAATACAAAGAGTTTTACCATTGGTATTTTCCATAATATATGCAGGGCTTGTTACATCCCATGCGGTATATCCGCGTGCTTCAAAAGTTTCACGAATTCCACCATTGGGAAAGCTTGATGCATCAGGTTCACTTTGTATCAGGGTAGTACCTGCAAATTCAGCTACTGCATTTCCCTTACTATCCGGTGTAAGAAAACTATCATGTTTCTCTGCCGTTAAGCCAGTTAATGGGAAAAATACATGAGCATAATGGGTTGCACCTTTTTCAAGCGCCCATGCTTTCATTGTGGTCGCTATAACATCTGCGATACTGGTATCAAGACGTCTACCTGTGTTAATTGTACTTTTGACGGATTTAAAAACATCTCTTGGAAGTCGTTCTTGCATAATACGAAGTCCAAACACATTTTCTCCAAAAATATCGCCTGAATGTTTTTCATGAAAATTAACTTTACTTTCCATCTGACCATAATTGCTAATTTTTGTAATTGCTTGAATACGTGCTTTATTTCCACTCATTTTGATCTCCATTTTACAAGGTGATTTTTATCTTCATATTTTGATTTTATAATATTTTTGTTTAAAGGTAAATATATTCTTGACTTTAATGTTTAATATAAATAGAACAGGCACAAAGTATCATTTCAGGTGCTTTATAAAAGCTTAATAGGGAACACTCGTGAAAATCGAGGACGGGCCCTCCGCTGTAATCGTGGACGAACATTGCAATTATACCACTGTTTGTATAAAACCAAATGGGAAGGTGCAATAAGTAGTATGATACGAAAGTCAGAAGACCTGCCTGAATTTGTATTGCTGTTTTTGGCAAAAAATGGCATATATAATCACGTGGATAAAAAAGGGAAGCCTCGGATTGATTAATAATCGGTTCGGGGCTTTTTTTGTTACTCCGAACCATATTGTACCCTTCAAATTAATTGATAATTTGTTGGATTTTATTTTTTTTAGGAGGAGTAATGAAAAAATTGTATTTAGTTATGACGAGTGTAATTTTATTATCAGGAGGAGCAGGTTTACTATTTGCGGAACAGCAAAAGCCTGAGTTTGTTACAAACATTGATGAAGTTGTTGTAACAGCAGGCAGAGTTGATGAAAAAAAGTGGAATGTTCCGGTTAATATTACTGTTATAACAACAGAAGATATTGCTCAATCCACTGGAAGAAACATTGGAGATTTACTGGCAGAAGATGGAACAGGTCATATCCATAAATATCCTGGAGGTTTAACATCTGTTGGTATTCGTGGTTTTAGAACTGATTCCCATGGAAATGACTTGTTAGGGCATGTGTTGGTTCTTGTAAATGGTAGAAGAGCTGCAACTGGTAATGTTGCAAAAATTCCATTAGAAAATGTTGAAAGAGTTGAAATAATCCGTGGACCTGCCGCAACCCAGTATGGCTCTGCTGCCATGGGTGGTGTTATTAATATTATTACACTGCAAGGCAAAGATAAGCCTTCTGTCTTTCTTGATCAGGCTTTTGGAAGTTA
>NBLS01000008.1 GCA_002084385.1 Desulfobacteraceae bacterium 4572_19 | reverse complement strand
GGCTGTGATGCGGTTGGCAGTGCAAACCGTGCCCAATGGTGCAACAAGGAGTTTAACGACCTTATTATGAAGGCAAAAGAGGTTTCAGATTTTAAAGAACGTACTCGCCTTTATAAAAAAGCACAGGAAGTATTTAAAGAAGAGGCTCCATGGGCAACCATCGCACACTCAATTGTCTTTATGCCAATGAGCAAAAATGTTGTTGATTATAAAATTGATCCATTTGGTAATCATATATTTTATGGAGTTGATTTAAAATAGTAAGGCAGTTACTCAAAATATCACATTCACAGATACCCCATCTTTGCATTATTAGTCTTTTATACATGAGGCATGATACAAATATGGGGGATTTGTGGATAAAAAAATTCTAAGCGTTCACAATACCTCATTTCGCATAAACAGCTTGTCATATATAGGACAACTATTATATGCCAAGCTATTTATGCAAATATAAGGCACTTGTGAGTGCTTACAAATGTGAGATTACCGAAAAATCACATTTCTTGTTCGTGAACGTTTACAAATTTATTTATAAACAACCGCAAAAAATAAAATTATGATTCAGTTTTTTTTTAAACGTTTGATTCAAATTATTCCGGCCTTTATAGGGGTTACTCTACTTACTTTTACCCTAATTCATCTTATCCCAGGTGATCCTGTGGAACTTCTTGCAGGAGAACGCGGAATAGACCCCGCAAGGCATGCTGCCCTAAAGGCTAAAATGGGATTAGATAAACCAATTTATATTCAATATCTTAGCTATATAAATAAGGTTATGCACGGTGACCTTGGCACATCCTATGTTACCAGACAACCGGTATTTAAAGAGTTTATGACTCTTTTCCCTGCTACATTAGAGCTTGGATTTTGTGCCATAATTTTTGCCATTTTATTAGGATTGCCTGCCGGAATTATTGCAGGTGTCAAAAGAGGTACTGTATTTGACCATTCGGTTATGGGCGTTTCCCTTACCGGATACTCAATGCCAATCTTCTGGTGGGGATTATTATTGATCCTGTTTTTTTCAGTTCATTTGGGATGGACACCTGTAATTAAATTTAATGTATTATTGTTAGTAATCAAACTATATTCTAACAGATGCTATATTACAAAGAATATAACCGTTTACAAACAAGAAATGTGATTTTTCGGTAATCTCATATTTGTAAGCGTTTACAAGTGCCTTATATTCGCATAAACGGTTGGCATATAATAGTTGTCCTATATATGACACGCTGTTTATGCGAAGATGAGGTGCTTGTGAACGCTTCCCAAAGAATAAGGGATTTGTTATGCAAATTACTAATATATCTGATGTAAAAGCTAATTTGTCATATTTGATAAAAACAGTTCAAGAAACAAATCAATCCGTGGTTATAGGTAAAGCAGGAAAACCAGTTGCTATTTTGTCGGCTTTTAAAGAAAACAAATTTCCACGTCAGCTGGGTGGAAGTTGGGAGGGCAATGTGGAAATTTCTAATGATTTTAATGATACTGATGAAGAAACTTTTGATCGTTTCTATAATTTACCAATTTTTCCAGAGTAAATATGAATATTCTCCTTGATACCCTTATTGATACTAATAATTATTGTCCTTGACAAAATAAATAAATTAAAGTTATGTTGCGTCGTTTATGTGTGAGAATGTTATTAATAATATTCCAATAAAATTAAATTTATATTGTTGTTTATTGAAGTAAGAAAGATAATGATTTTATGATAAATTCAGAAACCATACCAATGCAAAGTACGGTTGCACCACATCCATTAAAAGAATTCTGGCAATATTTTAGTGAAAATAAAGGAGCTGTTGCAGGGCTTCTTTTTATAATATTTATAGTATTGGTGGCAATATTTGCTAATTTTCTTGCTCCCCACAATCCATTTGAGCAGTATCGAGATGCAATTTTAACTCCTCCTGTATGGATGGAAGGTGGTGTCTGGACGTATCCCCTCGGAACTGATGATGTTGGTCGTGATATGATGTCGCGTCTTATGTATGGGGCAAGATTAAGTTTATTTGTAGGCGTTATTGTTGTAACCATCTCACTTGCAACCGGTATTATTCTTGGTATAACATCCGGTTATTTTGGAAGACCCTTTGAGACAATAGTTATGAGAATTATGGATGTAATGCTGGCAATTCCAAGCTTGCTTCTTGCAATGGCAATAGTTGCCATTTTGGGACCAAGCCTTAAAAATGCAATTCTTGCCATTGCCATAGTTGTGCTGCCTCATTACGTTAGATTAACCCGTGCGTCCGCTATTTCTGAAAAAAACAAAGATTACGTTACAGCTTCTCGTGTAAGTGGTGCAGGGGCTTTTCGTTTAATGTTTAAGGTAATTCTTCCTAACTGTATGGCACCTTTAATTGTACAGGCAACACTTGGTTTTTCAACTGCAATATTAGATGCTGCTGCCCTTGGTTTTTTAGGAATGGGGGCACAGCCGCCAACTCCTGAATGGGGGGCAATGCTTGCTAATGCACTTCAATTTGTACAGCGTGCATGGTGGGTTGTAACTTTTCCCGGACTTGCTATTTTATTTACAGTTCTTGCTTTTAACCTTGCCGGAGATGGACTTCGGGATGCTTTAGATCCAAAGATGAAACGATAATGTCATTACTTGAAATAAATAAACTATCTGTTGATTTTGACGGCTTTAAAGCTGTTGATGATGTGAGCCTTACCCTTAATGAGGGAGAGGTAACTGGTATAGTCGGAGAATCTGGTTCCGGCAAAAGTGTTACCCAACTTGCTTTAATGGGTCTTATACCTTACCCTGGAATAATTAAAGCCCAAAAATTATCTTTTAACAATACTGATCTTTTAAGCTTGCCTGAAAAAAAGCGTCGTAAAATAACCGGCAAAGAAATTTCAATGATTTTTCAGGAACCAATGACGAGCTTAAACCCTTGCTTTACAGTGGGTTACCAGATTATGGAGGCTTTGAAAGTCCATGAAGGTGGAAGTTCTACCGAAAGAAAAAAAAGGACTATTGAACTGCTTGATCAAGTTGGAATTCCAGTGGCCGGAAAAAGATTGAAAAATTTTCCCCATCAACTTTCTGGAGGAATGAACCAGCGAGTAATGATTGCTATGGCAATTGCTTGTAACCCTCGTCTTTTAATTGCCGATGAACCAACAACTGCATTAGATGTTACCATACAAGCACAAATCCTTGATCTGCTTCTTGACCTTCAGCAAAAAAACAATATGGCACTTATCTTGATTACTCACGATATGGCAGTTGTTGCAGAGACTGTAGAACAGGTAATTGTAATGTATGCGGGCCAGGTGGTAGAACAGCATTCTGCCTATGAAATATTTAAAAATCCCAGACATCCATACACATCCGCCCTGTTAGATGCACTTCCTGAAAAAAGTATAGGAAATAACAGGCTACCTACCATTTCTGGAGTGGTTCCGGGAAAATATAATAGACCTTCGGGTTGTTTATTTAACCCCCGTTGTAAATTTTCAACAGATAAATGTAAAAATACTCCCCCTGAATTAAAGCAGGATGGGAATGGTGTAATTAGATGTCATTTTCCACTTGGCAATGATAACAATCTGATAATAGAAGCAAATGACCTTACTAAATATTATAAGGTACGCAAAGGTGGTTTTTTCACAGGAAATGTTGATCTAAAAGCACTTGACGGTGTATCTTTTAAAATTCAAACAGGTAAAACACTTGCGGTTGTGGGTGAATCAGGATGTGGAAAATCAACGCTTGCCCGTTTAATCACTATGATAGAAAAACCAACTTCAGGTGATTTTTATCTTGAAGGCATTAATGCTTTAACAACAAAAGACACTTCAACAAAAGATAAAGCCTTATTAAAACAACTTCGAAGCCGTGTTCAAATTATTTTTCAAGATCCCTATGGTTCGCTGAATCCAAGAAAAAAAATTGGAACAATTCTTGAGGAACCATTAAAAATCAATACCAACCTTACAGCTGCTGAACGACGAAAAAAAGTTTTAGAGATGATGGAAAAAGTTGGTATGACAAAAGAACAATACAGTAGATATCCCCATATGTTTTCCGGTGGTCAGCGTCAACGAGTAGCAATCGCCAGAGCACTTATGTTAAAACCATCACTTATCGTAGCAGATGAGCCAGTATCTGCATTGGACGTATCTGTTCAGGCTCAGGCTTTAAACCTGTTAATGGATCTTCAGGAAGAGATGAATCTTTCTTATCTTTTTATTTCCCACGATTTAAGTGTTGTACGTCATATCGCAGATGATTTAATGGTTATGTATCTTGGCAGACCGGTAGAACAGGGGCCCAAAGAGGTGATTTTTAAAAATCCTTTACACCCCTACACCAAAGCCTTACTTGCAGCAACCCCACGAGTATATAAAGATAATCGTGAAAAGAAAATACATCTTGACGGAGAACTTCCTTCTCCACTTGATCCGCCATCAGGATGTGCTTTTCATAAACGCTGCTCAATTATGACAAAAAAATGTACTGAAAAACGACCGGAACTGAAAACTTTTAAAGGTCGTCAAATTTCATGTCATAATGTATAAGGATACACCAAAAAATACTTGACAAGGGATATTTTATATGAAAGTCCATAGCGAAGTTTTAGTACAAAGGTTTTCATTTTTGTTGTGGCGTTATTACTCGCCATGGCAAGTTATAAAGCTGGAAAGGACGAATTATTGGGCGGGAGTAACTCAGTGGTAGAGTGCGACCTTGCCAAGGTCGAAGTCGCGAGTTCAAATCTCGTTTCCCGCTCCATTTGTAACATAAAGGATACAAGTAAGCGTTCACAAGCACCTTATCTTCACATAAACAGCTTATCATATATAGGACAACTATTATATGACAAGCTGTTTATGCGAATAGAAGGCACTTATGAACACTTACAGATGTGAGATTACCGAAAGATCACATTTCTTGTTTGTGAACGGTTACGAATACTTGACAAGGGACATTTATTTTTTAATTACTACCATCTCTTCTTGATTCTTAACTTCCTTAGATAATATGTTTTTACAATCTTCATCAATAGTTACCGTAGCATTTAAACCATTAAACAGAGTGCCTTTCTTAACCTGCCCCGTAACTCTTATTTCCGGAATCCCTTGTTTATTTTTTGCCCAATCAAGAAATACTTCCTTTTTTTTCTGTAACTTTACTATCGCTAATTGAATGCCCGGGCTTATCGTCTCAATGAGTTTTGTAATTTTTATAATTTTTTTCCCAACAGATTTTTTTTCTTTTCCCAATTTTTTTAAGGATACAATAGTTTCATCTTTCTTTGCAGTTACTTCTTCTATTAAAGATTTTGTTTTATCGTTTTGTGTTTGTTTTTGCAAAGATGTTAAAATTTTCCCTGCCTTTGAATTAATTGCATTTAATTTTTTTGTTTTTTTATTTATTTTATCCCTTAGAGCTTTAAATTCACTTTTTTTATTCTCTTTATCATCTAACTTACTCCGCAATTTATAAATCGAAGTATCTATTTTATTAATTTCACTTTGAATATGTCCTTCGGTTCCCACTGTTATATTGCATGCTTGTGTACCATTGCTACCGATACCAACAGCGAATACACCTTTTTTTGCAGTAATATCAGATGCAAGAATTCTACTTTTTTCAACTTTGCACTTTCCACTTGTAAGCACAGTCGAGTCAATAATTTCATTTTCGACAGTTACATCTAAAAAAGCTGAAATTTTGGAATTTAATATATATTTTGCCGATACATTTCCCTGTGTTACAATAACAGCATCTGTAATTCCGGTGGCGATTGTTACATCACCAGTTAATTTTGCATTTGCACCTCTTATTTCATTAGCTGAAAGGGTGCCTCCACTAACAGGAAAAGCTCCGGTTAATGTACCTGCAATATATATATTTGTTTTGCCTTTTATAGGACCTGTTCGAACATCTGCATCTTCGTGAATTATAGTTTTTGAAAAAACATTAAATTTACCGTCAAGTGTTTTACAAGGTGTTCCACTAATAGACGCAATCAATGTTTTTTTATTATTTGCCAGCCTGACACCATTTCCGCACATTAACGAAGCATCAGCTAAAGGAGGAGGAGCTATCATATTTCCAAAAATGTCTTTTCCGGGCATCCCTTGGATCATTTGCTCTAATTTGGCAATGGTATCACCTTTTATTACCGAGGGTGGTTTACCACTGGTTTTTTTACCTGCAACTCCATTTGATTCAAATAAATAATCTACAGATATATCATTTACCGTCTGAGGTCTTATACCTTGTGCAATTTTCAGTGTACTTAATGCAGATAATCCATTTTTAATAAAATCTGCTATTTTCTGTTTATCAATAACCCCAAGCGTAATTTTTTTTTCGTCAATTAGACCTTTTATAAATGCAACAGAAACTTTATCTTTAATATCTTTTTTTATTTGAATATAAGCTGATAATTTATCTTCAGATACAACTATTTTAATAAAATCTCTTAGATGTTCCATAGAAACATCTGAAGAATCTGTTTTTTTATTTATTTTTTGTTTAAGCACTTCAAAGACTTCATCACACTGTTTCTCGGTTATATGTTTCTCCTCAATTAAAATTTCATTAATTGTTCGTAGTAACTTTCGAATTGTATATTCCATCTCCTGCTTAAGAAGAGCCCTGTCAATTTCTAATTGGGATGTAAACCCTTTACTTATCGCTATTTCAATAAAACTTCTATCCCTATTTAATGTTTTACGATATTGTCTTTCAAGGTCTGTAATTCCGGCTTCATTTTCATCTAAAAAATTTGGATCATTTACAGGTATTGCACCGGACTCTTCCTTTGGCAAAGAAGGAGCCTGCGTTTTTGTTTGTTCAGCAATAATCTCGCTACATTGTGCATCAGTTAAAATACCCTGATCAACAAGAATATCACCTATACGCTGGTTTATTTTTTTTGAAAAAAATTCACGTTTTTGTATTTTTAGGGCAAAGGTGATATCCTTTTGGCTTAAATACCCTTTGCTAATAGCCAGCGATCCAAATTTTTCTCCTGCAAAACGTGCATCCCAATACTCTTGTATCACCTGAAGAAGATCAATCTGATCAGTTGATGCCATATTTTCTTCAATCAGAACTTTACTAAACGGAAACTCAGGGTTATTTTTATATTTTTCATTAAAAATAACCGTCGCTTTTTCTAACTGTTCCCGTGTAATAGTCCGATACTTTAAAGCAATTTTTCCAAAAAGAGGATATGGACCATCTATGCAACCCTTTGGTGTTTGTGAGTCATTTTGCATTCGGTTCTCAATGTAAATAAATTCGGTTTATAGTATAATCTCTTAACGCACTGTATAACTGTCATTGTGAAGTGACGCATAACAAGAAATGAAAGTTATTGGTAACCGTTCACGAACAAGAAATGTGATTTTTCGGTAATCTCACATTTGTAAGCGTTCACAAGTTCTTATATTCGCATAAACGCTTGACCATATAACAGTTGTCCTATATATGACAAGCTGTTTATGCGAAGACGAGGTGCTTGTGAACGCTTATGAATTTTCATATAACTTGTCATGACAGATAGTACATCACAATAAAAAATAAAAGTTTTATAATACAGCCTTTTTATAGACTTTCCTATAAAATATAGTTTAAGACATAATTTGTAAAGGTTTATATTATACATGTAAATTATTTTCTTGAAGTTCTCTGTACATTTAAAGTATAATACCGGTATTTGATAAATATGGGTTCACCAAACAATAAATACAATTTATTTTTTTTGTGAACCCTTAATACACTTATAAAAGGAAAATTAACATGCGAATTGTAACAAGACCAGATTTTGACGGCGTTGTTTGTGCCGTTATTATTCAAAAAATGGAAGAAATTACAGAGCCTGTTAAGTGGATAGAGCCAGGTGATATTCAAAGTGGAGATGCTGAAATTAAAAAAGGTGATATTATTGCTAATCTTCCATTTGATGATAGATGTTCCAAATGGTTTGATCACCATATATCCAACCAAAGAGCAACTTCGTTCCCGGGAGATTTTAAAGTAGCACCATCAGCTGCCGGTATCGTATATAATTATTATAAAGATGGACTTAAGGAAAATTATGATGAACTGATAGAAGAGACTGATAGAATTGATGCGGCACTTCTTTCCATGGATGAGGTACAATATCCTGAAAAATATCCATATATGCTACTTTCCATGACCATTACCAATAGGGGTGCAGGTGACTTGGATTACTGGAATTTACTTGTGGAGCTTCTTGGAAAATATAATATTTATCAGATACTTGAAATTCCGGAAGTAAAAAAACGATGTGATAAGGTAATTAAAGAAAACAGTGAGTATAAAGAAATTTTAAAGAAGCATACTAATATTAACGGCAATGTATCAGTTATTGATCTTCGTAAATTTAGTACGCCTCCTTCAGGCAATCGTTTTATGGTATATTCCATGTATCCCACAACTTTGGTAAGCATGAAAATTCGATTTGATGAACATGATCAAAATAGAGTAAATTTAAGTGTTGGGCATAATATTTTTAATAAAAAATGCAAGGTGAATATAGGGCAGATGCTTTCACAATACAATGGAGGCGGACATTTTGGTGCCGGAGGGTGCAGTTTTCCTGCAAATAAATCAACACTTTATATTTCAGAAATGTTAGATATTTTAAATAAAAATCAGTAAAACCCAATAATATTTATCTGTAATTGTTCACGAACAAAAAATGTGATGTTTCGGTGATTTCACATTTACATTTATCTTTTCCCCATTAAATCTTTAAAAACTTTATATTGTGCAATATGTTCGCCTATTGTACGTGATAAAGTATTACCAATATTTTTAATATCATTTACGTTTATTATAACATTAACGCTTTGACATAAAGCTTCCATATTATCCATGGTGCGAAGTGTGTCGCTTATTAATGCAATAAATATATTACGCCTTTCGACCATATTCATTTGACGTAAAAAATCTGTTATTGCATCTTCAGAAGGTTGATTTGAATCGGGATTGGATTTACCAAATTTTTCATTAATAACAATAAGATCAAAAGGGTGATAACGTATTTTTTTTATTGCATCATCGGCATTTGTAGCTTCAATATTATGATAATCTAATTTATTTATAGCATTTATAATTTCTTGCTTTAATATGGGATTGGATTCGCATATAAGGGCACTTTTCCCTTCGTTAGGAAGATTAAAAAAATCATTTTTTAATAAGTCTTTTTTTGACGATTCTGGTTCTGACGCATGATTCACGGTTTTATTTATTGTTATTGTGTTTTTGCATTTCGGACAGGTAAAAGATGTTTTTGTTCCTGAAGGGATTTTATCAGATGGGATATTAAACCTGCTTTGGCAATTATTACATACAACATTCATAGTATTTCCTTTTACAGCGAAGTTTTTATAATATAACTTGCCATGGCGGATAATACGCCACAACAAAAAATGAAAGTCTTTATAATATAGATTTTCTATGGACGTTCATATAAAATTACATGTATCTTGTTTTAAATTTCACGGCAGAAATTATTTATAAAAAATAAAAACCAATAAAATTAGTGATAAATTAAATAAAATACAATTACGTTTTATATTCAAGGTCAATTTCTAAAGATTGAATATTTGTGGTGGATTCCCCTCTTGAACTTTTAATAGAGTCAAGCCCCCTGCCTACAACACCCTTGCGGGATGCATATGCCATGGCTATGTTTTCGGTAATAAGATTTTGTTTGTAAAGACTTATTATATAGTCGTCAAAAGTCGTCATACCAACTATTTTGCCATCCTGAATAATATCGTAAAAAGTTTTACCTTCTGATTCACCATTTAGAATAGAATCTTGAACCCTTAGATTTGTAGCAAGTATTTCAAAAGCAGCAACTCTACCACCTCCTTTTTTAGGAAGAAGTTTTTGGCATACAATCCATCTTATTGTATCGGCAAGCCGGATTCGAATTTGTCTCTCTTCGTCAGTGTTAAACATCCCTAATATTCGATTTATGGTTTGACCGGCATTAACTGTATGCAAGGTCGAGACCACAAGGTGGCCAGTTTCTGCAGCACTTAAACCTATTTCAACCGTCTCTCTGTCTCGCATTTCACCAACAAGAATTATTTTTGGAGCTTGCCTTAGTGCTGCACGTAGTCCATTGGCAAATGAATCAAAATCACTACCGAGTTCCCGTTGATTAAATGTAGCTTTTTTTTGGGGGTGCTGAAATTCAATGGGGTCTTCCAAGGTTATTACATGTACAGATTTTTCTTCATTTATTTCATTGAGCACTCCGGCAAGAGATGTGGATTTTCCAGAGCCTGTTGAGCCTGTTACAAAAATAATTCCATTTTTTTCCCGAGCCATTTTAAAAAATGGTTCAGGGAGATTTAATTCTTTAATAGTGGGGATTTTCGTTTCAAGTTTTCTCATGATAATAGAATATTTTCCCGATTGGGAAAAAATATTTACCCTGAAACGTGCTTTAGTACCAAGGCTATATGAAAGATCGCAAGAACCATTTTTAATAAGAATTTCTGTAAGCCTGTGGTCACCATTTATAAGAGTAAGTGCAAAAACTTCTGTTTGAAAAGGTGTAAGAATATTAAAATCAGGCTTCATAATTACAGGCATAAGCTCGCCTGAAGATTCTACCTGAAGAGGTTTGCCCACTGTAAGATTAAGGTCAGAAACGTTGGGGTGTGAATTAAGCATTCTTATTAAGATATGATCAATTTCCTGCTTTTTCATGGTAATTATCCTTTTATATGAAAGTCCATAGAAAAGCTATATTACATACAAAGACTTTCATTTTTTGTTGTGGCGTATCATTTGTCATGGCAAGTTATATTAAAATCTTTGCGAATGCTATTTTTAAGAGAATTTAAGCATCAGTAAAATCTGCCGGAGGAGCAGATAAAAGGGGTTTGAACTTTGTTTTATTATTAGCCTTTGCGTAAGCTTCTTCTGCACTTATCCAGCCTTTATTATGAAGTTCCATAATTGAATCATCAAGAAACGCCATTCCAAGTTTTTTCCCGGTTTGGATTGCTGATGGTATTTGATGGATTTTTGATTCTCTTATAAGATTTCGTACAGCAGGCGTTGCAATTAAAATTTCAAGTGCTGCACAGCGTCCTACCTTATCGATCCTTTTAAAAAGAACTTGTGCTACAACAGCCTTAAGACTATCAGAAAGAGTAGATCTAATTTGAGCTTGTTCTGTTGCTGGAAATACCTCAATTATTCTATCAATTGTTTTAGTAGCGCTTGATGTATGAAGGGTCCCAAAAACAAGATGTCCGGTGGATGCAGCTTCAATTGCAAGGGATATTGTTTCGAGATCTCTCATCTCTCCAACAAGAATAATATCAGGATCCTCACGAAGAGCTCCCCTGAGTGCCGAAGAAAATGTTTTTGTATGAAGACCTACTTCTCTGTGATTTACAATACTTTTTTTGCTTTTATGGACAAACTCAATAGGGTCTTCTACCGTGATAATATGATCTTTTCGTGTTGAATTTGCCACATCAATAATAGCTGCAAGAGTAGTTGACTTTCCACTGCCGGTAGGTCCTGTAACTAATACTAATCCCCTTGGAAGTCCTGCTAATTGGGATATTACTTCGGGAAGACCTAACTGCTCTGATGTAAGGATTTCAGAAGGAATTTCTCTAAATACTGCTCCTACACCATATTTTTGCATAAAATAATTTCCTCTATATCGGGCAAGACCTGGGATCTCGTATGCAAAATCAATATCTCCTGTCTCTTCGAACTCTTTAATTTTTTCTTCGGGAGTAATTTCATATAACATACTTCTTAAGTTGTCATCATCAAGAGTGTCATATTTTATTCTTTCAATTGCTCCATGTAACCTTAATGCCGGAGGTTGCCCTGCAATAAGGTGTAAATCCGAAGCACCCTGATCATGTGTCAGTTTGAAAAAAGCATCTATTTTAGCCATTTTTTATCCTTTAACAAGTAAACGAATAATAAGCGAACCCTTAATTACTTTTAAAAAGTTTAATTGTAGTATCCATTTCGTCCGCCTGTTGTGATTCTTCTTTACCAATTTCAAGCAGTTTTGTATGAGAATCAATAACTGACCGTATCTGTACTTCAATTTGCATACGTTGACGTTTTAATTCCGAAATATCACTATAAAGTTGAGCGAGTCTGTTATGGGCACCGTTTAATAATTTTTCAGCTCTTACTTCAGCTTCTGCCAAAACGAGTTCCGCAGACTTTTTTGCATTGTCTTTCATTTGTTCAATGGTTTTTTGGGTATTGAGCATTATCCTCTTAAAGGACTCTTCCCTTTTTCTGTAACCTTGATTTTCAAATTCAAGGCTTTTATTTTTCTCTTTAAGTTTATTATTCTCTTTTAAGAATTTATCCATATCTAAAGCAATATGTTCAAGAAACAGATCAACTTCTTGAACGTCAAAACCTCTAAATCTGGTTTTAAATTGTTGTTGTTGAATCTTGGCACTGGTGAGTAGCACAAAATCTCCATTCTATGTTTTTTTAAGGGTTCACATCAAAATTCAGGCAGACATCCCTAAATTTTTTATGAAAGTCTTTATAATACAGATTTTTCATGGACTTTCATATAAAATATTTCGAAACCGTTCACGAACAAGAAATATGACTTTTCGGTAATCTCACATTTATAAGCGTTCACAAGTGCCTTATATTCGCATAAACAGTTTGTTATGTAATAGTTATCCTATATATGACAGCTGTTTATGTGAAGACGAGGTGCTTGTGAACGCTTAC
The DNA here is from genome assembly GCA_002084385.1 of Desulfobacteraceae bacterium 4572_19. The sequence goes on along the minus strand of NBLS01000008.1, from coordinate 3,271 downwards.
AACATTTCGATAGAACAAGGTATTATTTACATAAACATTTTTTGAGAAGCCATAATTAAGCTGTTTACTACAAATTGTTGTAAAAAAATAATAACTAATATTACAATAATAGGCGAAAAATCAATACCACCATAGCTTGCCGGAATAAGTTGTCTTAACCTGTAAAGCACAGGTTCAGTTGTATTATTGATAAAACGAACAATAGGATTATATGGATCCGGATTTACCCATGAAAGTACAGCTCTTGCAATAATTATCCACATATAAAAAGTAAGTCCATAATCTAGAATAACAGCTAATGCCTGTAAAAAATTTGCAACAATAAACATAAAAAACCTTTGTTAAACTGAAAGAGTTTTGTTGTGGTGGGCAGTCCTCCCCCCATGACGAATACATAAAATGACGAATATATAAAATTCGTAAAGTAACAATCTTATAGACCGTTACACAAATAACTTTCTAACACTTATGCTTTCTTTTATATTTTGTCATAAACAGCTTGTCATATATAGGACAACTATTATATGCCAAGCTGTTTATGCGAATATAGGGCACTTGTGAACGCTTACAAATGTGAGATTACCGAAAAATCACATTTCATGGTCGTGAACGGTTACTATATTTTATACTACATATAAAATCAAGAACTTTTATGTAGGCTGTAAAAAAAATATTTAGGGTTCACAAAAAAATAAATTGTATTTCTTGGATGTTGAGATGCTTGATTGGGTTACGTTGTGAACGCTTACAAATTTTTTAATAATTTGCTACAGCGAATAGTATGTCACAACAAAAAATGAAAATCTGTACGATGTGGCTTTTCTATGGACTTTCATATAAAAAGAAATGATTTTTGTTAAAGGTGCAATAATGAAGGGTTGACTTCACTCTTTAGTGTGTATATATTCAGACAGTTGAAAGGGTTACTTGAAAATAGTGCAAGTGTTTGCAAAATAGTAAGTTTGGATGGGATGTAATTTTAAAAAAGGAGTTTGGCAATGAATGTGGAACATGGTTTAAAGACAATTATTATAGGTATCGTTTTGGCAGTATTTTTATTGCCCGGTGTTGTAATCGCAGAAGATGTTAACTGGGTTACATATGACAAGGCAATGACTATGGCAAAAAAACAAGATAAACCAATACTTGTTTATTTTTTTACAAAATGGTGTGGATATTGCAGAAAAATGGACAAAGAGGTCTTTAAAGATGCTCCTGTGGTGAAATACTTAAATGAGAAGTTTATTTCAGTTAGATTAGACACTGAAAAAAATGATAAGAACAAAAAAATTGCATCTTCTTATAAAGTGAGATCATATCCCAGTACATGGTTTTTAAAATCAGATGGTGCTAAAATAAGCAATCTCCCGGGATTTGTTCCTGCTACTTCAATGATAAATATTTTAAAGTTTTTGGGGTCAGGCAGTTATGAAAAAATGAGTTTTCAGGATTTTCTTGCAAAGCCCTGATAGAAACAGTTTATAATGCGTTTCTGCTATATTTTGCTTCTTGATGTTTTGCGTTTGCTAAGTCGTATTGTTGTGGATATAAGTACGTAACAGCTTAATATAAAAAGAAGTATGGGTATTCCACAAAGACCCTTAAATTCAGGACGACCAAATGATGTAAATATCCCTACTATTGAAAATATAATTACAATAATCATAAAACCTATTTGAATATTGCATGGAAGTTTAGTGTCATGCCATGGTGCTACAGGATCACGAAATACAGGGTTTTGATTAAGAGCCATATCTTACCTTTCATTTTTGTTGTTATATATCTTATTTCCGATTAAACTTGGAACATAAAGACTTACAAATATTTTCTAAAGCTCAATATCATTCATTTTAATAGCCTATATATCTAACGAATTCAGTGGTGTTAATCCATTCTTATTGAGCGTATTAACGGCAATTGTTATTTGACGATTACTGAATTGTTTTTTTCTATCGTTCCATGTGTGAGTCATTTTAGGGATTTCTTTATTTTTTATCATTTCTTTAGCGTTGGGAGCACCTTTAGGTTCAAATATAACAATGTTAACATCATTTAAAGATTTTAAAGCATTTTCGATCAAACTTTTCACTTTATTCCAATTTAATCCCCCTAACCCTGATCCAAGGGGAGGAATTGCAATGGATTTAATATTATTTTTTACTATCACTTTTCGAAGATCTATTAAGCCTAATTCAATATCTTCTATCCGACTCTTACCTCTCCAATGCCTTTTTGTAGGAAAATTGATGATGAATTTAGGATCGAACATTTCACCAGTTTTAAAAACAAACATTTTTCACGGAACCACTTCTTTGTGTTTACAGGCTAAAGAGTATGCTTTATAGTTATCTGGATACGCTTTTTTAAACTGTAGGGCTATCCCTCTTCCCATTGCACCGACACAATTGACTGTATTTACTATTGCTTCGCTATTTTTCTTAAACAGATTGCCCACTTTGTAGTTTATCATATCATGTCCCTTATATTAATAATACCATTTAGGTTTCACGTTGACTGGTGGTTGGTATTTTGTGTGAGTTAATATTTGATTAACTATTCTGAAATATTGAGGAGATATAACACCGATTTGTTCCACTAATTTCCAAGGGAATTGATCTTCAATTAAGAATTTAGCTTGTTTCTCTTCTTTACAGTTTGCCCATTGTGTTTCGTTAATGACGTTCCAGTTAATTTTATTTAAATCTTTAAGATCACAATAATCTTCAAAATAATATGAACCGGCATTGCTTGTAGAAAACACCCATCTTTTACCATTCCTATTTGCCCAATTGATCGTTTGCTTAAGGTCTGCAACTAAGTGAATAATCGGTTCTTGTCCACCTTTATATGTGAGTTCATGATTTTTCATATGTAGTAAATATAACATAATTGAACGAGGTCAAAAATAGAATGGCACACAATTTCCAACATATAAATCTGGATGGCTGAAGGAAACCGTCATTAATGACAAAAGCAAGTTTGTCGTAATGCAAAATGTGGCAAATTTTAGGTTGTCCTGGCAAAGGCATTAAATCCCTCAACAAAAAAACTAACTAATAGCGTTTTATAAATAGTCCCACTACAAAAAAATAAAACTCCACATGAACTCTATCACTCAGATAAAGCCAACTTTAATTATACGAGTGGGATTATTGATAAAATGCAGTTGAACAATGCCGTGGACGGTTGCGATAATCCCTTGAACTCTATGGGTTTAATATAGTAGTCTGATAGATAATGCAAGGAGTTTTTTGAGAGAAATGATAATATA
>NBLS01000100.1 GCA_002084385.1 Desulfobacteraceae bacterium 4572_19 | reverse complement strand
TGTTGCTGAAGCTTATTATCAAGAAATTGGCCGTTATGGGATTGCCTATTCACTATTTGCATACGCGATGGGAACAGCTACCATTATGATCTCAATTGGATTTGGTGGAGTATTGATTTTGAAAGACGAAATTCAGTGCTAACGAATAAGAATAGATTGTGAAATGCTCACCCTAATTTTAGTTTTAATTGGAATGTTAAATTAAATTGCGAGAGCATTTCCACAATCTTATCTAAATTGTTGGATAAGCCCGATTAGTATTGGGTTAACTTTAATATAGGAAAATATCTTTTTTGAATTTGTGAGTAAGTAAAGATTTGTAACCAATGTATTTTTCATAAGACGTACCGACGTACCTAATACACTACCTGAATAAACAGGTTTAAAAAAAATAATGCTTTCATAAAAATGTTTAACCCTTGACAAAGGTGGCTATCCCAAAATAACAAAACATAATCATACTTTCGGTTCAGTTCCGTCCTCTTCAAGTGATGTGCGTTGAATATATTTGTGAAGCTTTACGTCAAAGGTTAGAATATCCTGTTTTTCGACAGCATGGTACGCCCAAAGCAACGTATCTACAAAATCAAACGTCGTAGAAGCAAAGCACTGAAGAGCCTTCAGCAGATCTCCGGTTTTTCAACAGCTATCAATCGCTTATTGATGAGTTCTCCCAGGCACTCTTTAATTTTCAATCTATCAACGTGATAAACTTTTTGCAGAACATATACCACTTCACAAGCAGCTTCAATGGGAAGTGCTACAAACTGGTGTTCAAGAATATCAGTAGCTTTTTGAGACAATCCTTCATGGTCGTTCAAAATATATCGCAGGACGATATTTGCATCAATGATTGCTATATTTTTCCCTTACAACGTCTTGCCATACTTCTTTTTCACGGAAAATCATGGCAGGGTTTGCATAGTGGTGCAAGCATCCGCGTAAACTTGTTTTTTGTGAAATATGTGATACTTTCTGTGGAGAAGTCAGGATAATAATTTCCACTTGCTGTCTTTTTTACATATGGGACAGCAATTGATGTCTTTACCAGTGAGTCGTAACATCTTTTCTTCTATTGATTCATTAACAAAGCGGAGTAAAAATTTCTCTAACCATTCACGACCAAGAAATGTGATTTTTCGGTAATCTCACAAGTTCGATCTCAATAGTAAGAAAATTGTCCTATTAAATACCAAGGGCAGGCAAAGTGTTCTGGATATTAGTGGTGATCTTAAGTAGCTGAAAATTTCAATTTATCACCTATTTACTTTTATTTCTCTCTGCAAGGGGATATCCCACTTTTTCATATATTTCCAAATCAAAGTACGGCTTTTTTGAATTCTTCTGCCTACTTCTGCTTTATTCCAGTTACACTCTTCCAATAAATTTAAAAGACTCTCTTTTGTTAATTGTACTGCTATATCATTTTTAAGCAAGTTATCGGGGGGTTGTTGGCGAGTGTGGTAGATGGGGTCTAAATGACTATCAGGTTCTCTTATTTCAATGGGAAGATCTTTCAGTTTTATTATATTTGAGTTACAAAGAACAAATGCGTGTTCGATAGTATTTTCAAGTTCTCTTATATTCCCCTGCCAGGAGTGTTCCATTAGGCGTTTCATTGCCCTTGTATCAACCATATTTATGGATTTATTTTCTCTTGTATTTCCTTTTTTAATAAAGTGATTAACAAGCAATGGAATATCATCCCTGCGTTTTCTTAAGGGGGGAATATAAATTGGAAATACTTTTAATCTATAAAAAAGATCTTCTCTAAATTTTCCTTGTTGCGTAAGCTCATAAAGATTTTTATTGGTTGCTGCAATAATTCTGATATTAATTTTTCTTTTTTTTGAATCTCCTACTCTTTCAATTTCTCTTTCCTGCAACACTCTAAGTAATTTTATTTGCATATAAGGAGTTAGTTCGCCAATCTCATCAAGGAAAATTGTACCGCCGTCAGCTTCTTCAAACCTGCCAATGCGATCTTTATATGCCCCGGTAAATGCCCCTTTAACATGCCCGAACAACTCACTTTCAAGTAGCGTTTCAGAAAGTGCGGAACAGTTGACAATAATTAATGCACCTGAAGTATTTTCTCTTTTGTAGTGAATTGCACTGGCAACAAGTTCTTTTCCTGTTCCACTTTCTCCTTGAATAAGTACCGTTGCATGGCTGTTACAGGTGGCACGAATGGCATCAAAAACATTTTGCATAACAGCACTTTTACCGATAATATTCCCAAGCCGATATACTTTTTTAAGTTTCTTTTGGGCAAGCTCGGCAGCCTTTTTAATTTTTTGCAATTCAGTTAAATCTGTTATTGTTTCAACAACCCCAAGAATTTGTTGGTTATCATTGTGTGCAAGTCTCGCATTTTTGATTACTGCAATATCATGCCCGTCCTTATGCTTAATATAACACTCTTTTACTTCTGTCCTTCCTCGTTTAAGCACACCACAACTGTTAATTCCGGCAGGGCATTTTGCCCCAAAGCATCGACTGCATTGTAGTAAAGTGCAAGTATGCCCAATTGCTTCTTCTGCAATATAACCTGTAATTTTTTCCATAGATTTATTCCATGAAGTAATAATCCCTTTATCGTCTAACGTAAAAAGACCTTCTGCCATGGTGTCTAAAATCTGATTTAAAAAATAAAATAAGAGTTTTCGTTCAGGCACTATTTGTATAAATTGGCATACATTTTGTATTTTACTTTGAAAATTTGATTATAAAGATGTGATTTTTTTAAAATGGAGCAATAAAAATGGATTTAAAAACTTTTCAAGATAATATAAAGTATGGCGTTACGCTCGTTGATTTTAATGCAGTATGGTGTGCTCCCTGTAAAGCACAGGAGCCAATTATAAGGAAATTGGAAAGTAACTATAAAGATCGTGTTTCCATTTACGAAATTGATATTGATGGACATAGGGATTTGGCATTAAAGTATATGGTACAAAGCATTCCTACATTAATTGTTTTTAAAGATGGACAGGAAGTTAAAAAATTTGTAGGTCTTCAGTCTGCAGCAGTTCTTTCAAAAGGATTGGATGAAATATTAGACTTATAAGTGGGCATTAGAGGGGGTACGTAAAATGGGTAAATGTATTAATCATCCAGAGCGGGAAACTAATTATATTTGTATGAAACACAATGTTTATTTGTGTGATGAATGTCTTGAATGCAGAGACCTTGACTTATATTGCAAATTTAGACCTTCATGTCCTATCTATTTTATATCCAAAAAAGGGTTTAACGAGTCTGATACAAAATCCACGACAAAAGAGTATTCGGTTACTTTTAAACCGAATGGTGAAAAAGTTACAGTGCCGGAAGGCACTAACCTTCTTGATGCTTCTCAAAAAGCTGAAATTTATATCAATGCTTCCTGTAATGGAAAGGGATCATGTGGGAAGTGTAAACTGATTATAGAGTCCGGCAGAGTTGATTCTGAAAAAACATCTCTTTTAACTGATAAGGAAAAAAAGATAGGGTATGTTCTTGCCTGTCAGTCTAAAATCGTAGAAGATATTGTTGTTAAGATACCGGAAGAGACCATTGAAAAAAAATTAAGAGCTGTTGGAATGGGTGAAGATGCAACAAAAAACCTTTCAATGCTTGTGGAAAAAATAGAACCAATAGTTGAAAAAGTTTCCCTGCAACTTGAAGTGCCTACATTAGAAGACTCTGTAAGTGATCTTGACAGGTTAAAAAGAGAGTTGAAAAAACTTGGGTATGATATTTCCAAAATGGGTATTGGCATTAGGGTAATGCGACAGCTTACAGAGGCTGTTCGTGATGATCATTTTAAAGTTCTTGTATCGCTTCTCTGGAAAAAATGCTCTTGTGAAATAGTTGATGTAATTCCTGCAGTTGAACAGAAGAAATCATTTGGTATGGCAGTTGATCTTGGAACAACGTCTATTGTTGTTTATATTGTGGATATGACAGATGGGAAGATATTGAGTGCAGCTTCCGGTCATAATAGTCAGGCGGCTTGTGGGGATGATGTAATTAATCGAATAGTTTGTTCTGAAAAAGAGGGTGTGAAAAAGCTGAAAAAAATGGCTGTTTCAACTATTAACAACCTGACACAACGAGCGTTGGATTCAATAGATGCTGATTACAAACAGATTGAAAGTGTAGTAATTTCGGGTAATACAACCATGACGCATTTGTTGCTTGGAATTAAAGCCAAATATATTAGAAGAGAGCCATATATCCCGACTGTTTCTGAATTTCCAATTATAAAAGCAGGTGAAATAGGATTAAAGGCCGCATTTTACGCAGGTGTTTTTATAATGCCGGGACCTGCAAGTTATGTTGGCGGAGATATTGTTGCAGGGGTTCTTTATACAGGAATTAACCAATTGGATGAGTTTTCTCTTTTTATAGATGTTGGAACAAATGGGGAGATTGTACTTGGTAATAATGAATTTCTTATGACAGCAGCCTGTTCAGCAGGTCCTGCTTTTGAAGGTGGCGGTATCAGGTGGGGTATGCGTGCAGAAGATGGTGCCATTGAAAAAATTGTCCTTAATGCTGAAACTTTTAAGCCGGAGTATGTAACGGTTGAAAATAAACCGGCAAGGGGGATTTGTGGTTCAGGAATGATAGACTTGTTATCGGAAATGCTTTCTAAAGGTGTGATTGGACAAAATGGAAAATTTCAACTTAAATCCGATCATCCGCTGATAACGACATTTAATGGTGAACTTGCATTTATTATAGAGACTGCTGATAATATTGATTCAGATGAAGATATTATTTTTACACAATCAGATATTAAAAGTCTTATTTTAAGCAAGGCTGCTGTTTATGCAGGATTTAGTATTCTTATAGAGCAGACAGGAATGGATTTTTCTTCTATAAGTCAAATGATTGTTACAGGAGGTTTCGGACAGTATCTAAATATTGAAAAAGCTATTAGCATAGGTTTACTTCCTGATATTGAAAGAAATAAATTTAAATATATGGGAAATAGTTCCATTGCCGGTGCCTACATGACTCTTCTTTCCAAAAAATATCGTCAACAGGCTATAGAGATTTCCAATGCTATGACTTATCTTGATTTTTCAAGTAATAATGCATTTATGGATGAGTTTACAAGAGCCCAATTCCTACCGCATACTGATGCTGATTTATTTCCAAGTGTGTAGGTGTTTACAAGCACCTCATTTTCGCATAAACAGCTTGTCATATATGGGGCAACAACTATTATATGATAAGCTGGGGTGCAACACAAAAAAGTTGCAAACTGCTAACGCCTCAATACAATTTTGTCTTCCTGAATAAGTGTATCTATATATGGTGTAGAAATAAAATATATTGGTAAGCGTTCGCAAGCACCTCATCTTCGCATAAACAGCTTGTCATATATAGGACAACTATTATATGCCAAGCCGTTTATGCGAATATAAGGCACTTGTGAACGCTTATAAATGTGAGATTACCGAAAAATTACATTTCTTGTTCGTGAACGGTTACATATATTGTATAATATGCAGGTTGATAAAAATATATTATTTGAATGCAACTTTTTTGTGTTG
>NBLS01000099.1 GCA_002084385.1 Desulfobacteraceae bacterium 4572_19 | reverse complement strand
TTTAGGCCTCGTAATTAATATACTATAATTATGATTAAAAGTCAGTAATTACAGGACTATGTCTGTTTTTTGGATATTCATAGCATCTGTTATTATTACATTGATCTTATATATTGTGCTTACAAATATAAATATTACAGTAAGCGTTCACAATACCTCATCTTCGCATAAACAGCTTGTCATATATAGGACAACTATTATATGCCAAGCTGTTTATGCGAATATAAGGCACTTATGAACGCTTATAAATGTGAGATTACCGAAAAATCACATTTCTTGTTCGTGAACGGTTAATTTAAATAAGATATGTAAAAAGGTTTTATGCAGTAATAATAATATTGTAAGGGGGCAATCTCTTGAGGTTGTCCTTATGTTATCATAGAAAAAATCTAACATAAAATTGCTCCTGTTTTTATTGCCTCTTTTGGCATACCAAAAACAACACAGCTTTTTTCATCTTGAGCTATATTTAAAGCTCCTGCATTTTTCATATCCAGCATTCCTTTTGCACCGTCAGCTCCCATACCGGTAAGGATTATTCCAAGGGCATTTGATCCGGCATATTTTGCTGTGGACGAAAAAAGAACATCCGCTGCCGGTCTCTGATGCTGGACAAGCGGGCCGGTTTTAACTTGCACATAATACCTTGCACCACTTCTTCTTAAAAGCATATGATAATTTCCGGGAGCAATAAGGGCAAGCCCACTACTAACAGTATCTCCATCTTTTGCTTCTCTTACACTAATTTCACTTAAGCTATCTAACCTTTCAGCAAAAGATGCTGTAAAGTTTGCAGGCATATGCTGAACAACAACAATACCTGGAGTATTGAGGGGCATAGCGGTTAAAACAACTCTTAAAGCTTCTGTTCCACCTGTTGATGCACCAATGGCAATAATTTTATTTGTTGTTGTTGTTAAAGCATGTGACGCAACAGAAGTTATTGTCTGTGTAGTATTAACAGCCGGTTTTTTTCTAACATTTATTTTTGCAACAGCCCTGATTTTATCTGCAAGCTGAACACCCATATCTCCAACAGAGTATGCCTCCCCCGGTTTGGAAATCACTTCGAGAGCACCACAAGAAAGAGCTTCCAAAGCTATTTTACTGCCTTTTGCCGTAAGAGAACTTACAACAATTACAGGAAGAGGATAGTGTCGCATAAGTTTTTTTAAAAAAGTTAAACCGTCCATTCTTGGCATTTCAATATCAAGAGTAATTACGTCCGGTTTAAGTTTTACTATCTTATCACGGGCAACGTAAGGATCTGGAGCTGTTCCAATAACCTCAATTCCATGCTCCTTTGATAATTCCTGTGTAAGAAACCGTTCACGAACAAAAAATGTGATTTTTCGGTAATCTCACATTTGTAAGCGTTCACAAGTTCTTATATTCGCATAAACAGCTTGTCATATAATAGTTGTCCTAATATATGACAAGCTGTTTATGTGAAGAGGAGGTATTGTGAACGCTTACAACAGAACTAAGTAATGATTACCCCACATGCCAAATTGCCATCTAAGGTTTCCATAATGATAAGTTCGTTAGTATTATTAGCTTTTATAGCTTTCATTATTTTTGAGGCTTTAACAATTTCTGGAATACCAAGTTTAAACTGAGCATCACTGTCTAAATAACTAAATGTATTTCCAGCAATCATATTCATTAATTCTTTTATACTTCCTTGCACATGTTCACTTGTTAAAGAACTAATATTCGCACCAATTAATGAAGATGCAAGCTGTTCAGCAAGATCGCTTGGAATTAATAAAATAAAATCACCTGAAATCTTACCTGAAAATTCAAGTTTAACTCCGAGTAATTTTTTAATATCAACCAGACCTGACTCTGATATGGTGATATCTTCAATAACTTCAGTTGCCATAAAAAACATTGTTTCCAAAACTTCAGAAATCGAAGTTATCATCGCTTTCTTCATCACCATCGCCATAATCAGCTTCTCCTAAAATATTAATTAATTCAGCCCTTATTGTTTCGGGAGTAAATGGTTTTTTTATAAAACCTGTAGCTCCCGCTTTTAAAAATTCTTCCGGTTTTTTTTTACTGCTTTCAGTTGATATTATCAAAATTGGAATTGTACTTGTTGCCTCATTGGTATTCATATTTTTAACAAGTTCCAGTCCGTTCATTTTGGGCATATTATAATCTGATAAAACAATATCAATCCAATCATCGTTCAGTTTTTCCAGAGCTTCCTGACCGTCTGCTGCTTCAAAGAAGTCAGAATTTCCATAACCTGCAGCTCTAATGGTTTTTTTTATTACAGCCCGCATGGGCAGTGAGTCATCAACAATTAAAATTTTATATTTCATTTCTCCTCCAAAAAGGCATTATTTATCTGCTACCATGGCTTCTACACCCTCTATCTTTTCCCCAAAATCAGCAATCATTTTTTGAAGTTCAAGAGCTGTAATATTAAGTGCTTCCAGGATTTTTCTTTGAAATCTATATGCAAGCCCATCTGTTCCAACCCCTATTCCCAACATCATACAAACATTATCTGCTGTATATACAATAGCTGTTTCAATACCTTCGCTGGCATTTAAATCAGGTAGGTGATGATTTCTAATGATATTTATCATTTCTTGACTAAAATCCCATTTTTTAGCCACAATAGCACCAAGTTCCGCATGGTCTATCCCCATAATTGCTTTTTCTGCATCCATAAAACTTAAACCGTCTTTGGTGACAAGTTTATTTATTTTATCAAACGAATTTTCGAGATTTCGATCAAGAATAACCTTGCCAATATCTTTTATTAAGGCAGCTGTAAATATTTGATGCTTATTTTTAATATTAACCTTTTTTGCCAACTCTTCAGCGATTAAAGCTGAAGCCATTGCATGTTTACATAACTCTCCTTCATGAAGACCGTATCCCTTTTGTTCATTGGATAAATTTTCAGTTGTTGATTTTAAAAGAACCATATCAACAATTTTATCCATACCAAGAAATTTTACAGCTTCATGTGCAGATTCAATTTTATTAGGAAGTGCATAATAAGCTGAATTACAGGTTTTAAGTAAATTTGCAGTAATAATGGGGTCGTGATTTATAATATCTCCTACAGCAGATAAATCACAATCAGGATCCTGAACAATAGCCATTATCTTGCTAACAACAGCAGGCATAGGCTTGAGATCGTCAATCTTTTTTAGAAGTTTTTGAAGCATACTCATATCTTTCTCTCCTTCTTACCTGAAGTTTTAATAAAGATATCGCCTGTGGCAATTTCGAGTTTTACTGTACGATTAACGTTTCCACCTACCTCTTCATAATTTATCATAACATTATTTTTAAAAAACATTTTTTTTAATGCTACATAATTTCTTTTTCCAATATTAAAAAAACCTTTTTGATCAAGAATTTGTGCTCCGCCCACAACCACAATATTCATTCTCTGTTTTACTGCCCCCAATTTATAAGAAGATTTAAATAATATTGGAATACCGGTATCAGCAAACATATATGGTCTATTTAAGGCTTTCTCTTTATCTATACCGGATTCAGGAAGCATATAGTGCAACATTCCTCCGGCTTTCACAACAGGATCGTATATAATAACACCAATACACGAACCTAACGAATGCGTAACAATTATATCATCAGGTTTTTGACTGACCTTCATATCTGAAACACCAACTATTAATCTCATTTAATCCTCACTTACTTTAAACGTAAGCGTTTACAAGTACCTCATCTTCGCATAAACAGCTTGTCATATATTAGGACAACACTATTATATGACAAGCTGTTTATGCAAATATAAGGTATTTGTAAACGCTTACAAATGTGAGATTACTGAAAAAATCACATTTCTTGGTTGTGAACGGTTACCTTTAAACTTCGGAAGCAACTTCAAAAACACCACTTATATCGAGTATAAGCCCGACAGTACCATCTCCTAAAATAGCACAACCTGCAAGTTCTTTAATCTTTTTAAAAGACTCTCCTAAACTTTTTATTACAAATTCATCTTTACCAAGAAGTTCATCTATTAGTAATCCGCGCAATTCATCTTTGTGTTCACATCTGTTATCTCTTTTGCGGTGGAAAATCCTGGTCGCATTACAAGGTCATAAATTTGTGCATCTGTCATTTCAGATGCTTCTGTCAAGACCCCTGAAGAAAAAGCTTTTTCAAGTATTCTCTCCTTGTCTAACCCCTTACCATCATCTTCAATTTCAATTACAATATTTCCACCTTTATGAAAAGCACGTAAATTAATAATTCCTTTAGGATTTTTGTTTGCCTTCACACGGTCAGGGGAGAGTTCAAGCCCATGATCGACTGAATTTCTAATCATATGAACCATCGGTTCATACATGGCCTCAACCAGGTTTCTATCAATTTCGGTATCTTCACCACTCATTTCCAAGGCAACTGATTTGCCTGTACTCCTTGAAAGATCCCTTACAAGTCTTACCATTTTCATAAAAGTAGCTTTTATTGGAACCATACGCATGGACATTGCTGTTTTTTGGATATAGGAAACTATTTGACCAAACTGACTAAAACCTTGAAGGAGTTTAGGATCACGGGAGGTTTGCTGTTCACTTCGTTGCTTTAATATGGCCTGAGCTATAACAAGTTCTCCTGTTAAATCCACAAGGCTATCTAATTTAATTGTATCAACCTTAACTTGTAAACTTCCACGTTTTTCCTGTTTTTTCTGGGTTCTAATAGCACCAACTACTTCTTGTGTTTTTAAATCTGTACTCTCTATAAGAATTTCTCCGAGTTTTTTTTCAGGCAGTTCTTTCTGAATTGCAAGGCTTTGATCAAGATCATCTTGGGATAAAGAACCGGTTTTTACAAGAAGTTCTCCTAACTTTAATTTATCACTCGAATAAAGAATACCAATGTCATCTATTCTTTTCTGGAGATTTTTAACATTAATATCGCCATCTTGGGCAGTTTTGCCTATGGCAACACCTTCATCGACCCTATCAATTAATTTTTTTAATACATCTACAGATTCTAAAATTATATCTGTAATATCATGATTTACAACAAATTTACCTTCCCTTGCACTATCTAAAAGATTTTCCGTGCTGTGGGCAAGAGTATTAATTTTTTTAAGATCAAGAAAAGCTGAAACACCTTTAATCGTATGAAATGGACGAAAAATATCATTTATTATTTCCATATCATCCGGTGAATCTTCTAAACTGATAAGATTAACTTCTATCGAATCAAGATTTTCCCGTGCTTCACTGATAAAATCAACTAATATTTCAATATCTTCTTCTTCAAGATCCATAACGATTACCTCAACAGGTTCTTCTTTTATCAGAGTAATAGTTTTTGAGTCATCCACGACAGGTTTATCTTTAGTATTAATCCCTGTTTTACTCTGTTCTATTTTTTTCTTTTTTTCCTTCTTTTTTTCTCTCTTTGTTTTTTTGGGAACCTTGTTCTTTTTCACATTATCCTCATTTAACATCTCCATTACATCACTAATATCAAAGACAAAGGCTTTCTTTTTTTTCATACATTTCACTATGGATTTTAATAATAAAACACCTTCAGCAAGTGGATTTAAATCGGAAGTCTCTTCCATAATAATTTTTCCGATATACTCTTTTAATCCGTAAGAGACTTTGGTCAACTCAATGTTTTTATCTTTTTTACCTCTCTTGTACAGTATATCCAGATTGTTTAATATTTCACCCATCTCCTCAATGGAATCTATTTCAATATTAACAGTTGAACGCACAACTATATCAAGACAGTCATAAATGGAGGGAGATAGTTTTTCATCTGTTATCTCTTTTACCTTTAACATCTCCATCACTTCATCGCTGTCAAACGTAAAAGTTTTATTATTGGTTATACTTCTTGCCAAGGCCTGAAGAAAAAGAATACTTTCAAATACAGGTTTTAAATCTTTCTTTTTTTGTAAAATAAGATTTTTATCTTTATTATCGGGGTTAACATCAACAATGGCAGAGGATATTTTTAAAAGATCTGTGGTTAGCTTCTTTCCTGATTTTTTCATTGTATTTAATTCCTTGGAAAAAGTTCGAGCACCATTTTATAATAATCACATATGCCTTCTTATAAGATTATAGAAATTTGAGCAACATATTTTTTTAAATAATTTATATAACTTGTTACGGAAGTAATATGCTACAATAAAAATTAAAGTTTTTATAATATAGTTTTTCTATGGACTTGCATATAAACTAACATGGTGGATTGCCACCACAACAAAATATGGAAGTTAGGTATATGCTTATTGGACAACCACAAGGATTTGCCTCTACTCTCATATAAAAAACAATATATATTTTACTAATTTAATATTGACATTCAGATAAAAAGAGGTGATATTCAACGGATGCTTGAGAATGT
>NBLS01000098.1 GCA_002084385.1 Desulfobacteraceae bacterium 4572_19 | reverse complement strand
ACAAGCCATGAAATAAGTAAAAACTTGCCTTGGCAGATAATAAATCATAACGAACAATGAAAGCCTTTATGATACAATTTTTATAGAGGCTTTCATACCTACCTAAGTATGCGAAGAAAACAAGCGAAAGGAGATTTACATGATTATAAAAAATTATCAAATCAAATTTTTTTCTAATAAAGTAATACTGCTTTTTTCTTTACTGTTAATTTTCACTTTTTATACAAATGTTTCAGCAGAAACATTCACAGGTAATATCACAGGAACATTTCAAGGTGAAATTTCTTATGATGAGCCAGTTATTATTGAAGAGAGTTTAATAACCGGTGCATGGTCGCTTGATACCGTTCAGAACGATTTTACAATTTACGGACATTTTGCATCATCGGGGTTAAGTGGCGAGTTTAAAGGGGAGTATGACTGGAACAAGCAGATAATTATTGGATACTGGAAAACAATTGATAATAAAGATTGGATTGCTTTTACACTATCTTTGATCGGCGATTCTCCCATACTCTTATCGGGAGATATTTCAGGAAATACAGCAGGTCCCACAGGCAAAGTACCCTTTTCAATTAAACTTTCAGTCAATGTCTTATTACAGGAAAAATGGTTTACTTTAAATAATAAAATGAATGGAACATGGGCTGGCACAGCAACCGGCACATGGGATGCTGTGATAGATACATTTTTGGGTGAACAACATTTGTCAGGTGAATTTTCTGAACCTGTAAATGGTATCTGGAATGGTAATTGGGAAGTTGCAATAAATGACACAGGGGAGTTAGGTGGTACATTTAACGGTGTTTTTTCAGGTATAGCGGATGTAACGGTTGATACACCTATAGGAAATATTGATGTTGATTTACCTGTAAATGGCGTTCACGAAGGCGGTATTTTATTAGGGAATAGTGGAAGTATTGAATTTCAAGGCGTTTGGTACGAACTATTAGAGACCCATGGCACAAGCGGAACGGTTACTCCCGATAGTATTAACAGTGGTTATGGTGGTCAATTAGATCTTTTACTTACAATTACTGAATCTGGTCTTTTTACCCTATACATTGAAGTTGGGGCTGAAATTGTTGAAACAGCTACTGAAGTATTTAATCGCTCCGATATGGTAATGCATGTTAAAGAGCCCCAACCTTCTGAATATTCACATATCCGAAAAGATCAGATTGTTTTTACCTATCTTCACCTTGCGGCTAATAAAGATTTAACAACGGCCTTAATCGACACAAATTCCATAAATATTGCTTATGAAACAATAGAAAATGCGAATGGTTCCCTGCCTCTGTTAGCTCCTATGAGCGAAGTTGCAGGACGACTTGCATCCCAAGAGGCTGCAAAATATCTGGAAAAAACTTTTGGGGGACGCGGTATTCTTATGGGGGGAGTACCTGGCACTCCTCCTGCTAAAATAATTATTATCGGCGGAGGAACTGTAGGTATTCAGGCTGCACACGTAGCCTGCGGAATGGGAGCACATGTTTATATTCTTGATATGAATCTTGAACGTCTGCGTTATCTTTCGGAAGTAATGCCAAAAAATTGTACTCCACTTATGTCTTCCCCAGCAACAATACGGGAACTTATAAAAGAGGCTGATGCTGTAATTGGTGGGGTTCTTGTAACCGGTGCAAAAGCACCCAAACTTGTTACAAAAGAGATGCTAAAAACAATGAAAAAAGGAGCAGTTCTCGTTGACGTAGCTATTGATCAGGGTGGCTGTTTTGAAACTTCAAAAGCAACAACCCACGGAAACCCAATCTTCGTTGTGGATGATATTATTCATTACTGCGTTGCAAATATGCCGGGTGCAGTCCCAATGACATCCACTCTGGCTCTTACAAATGCGACACTTCCATATGCTTTGGAAATTGCTAATAAAGGATGGAAACAGGCTGCTTTAGATAGCAATGAAATAAAAACAGGAATAAACATTATTAATGGCAAAATTACATACAAAGCTGTAGCCGATGCGTTTAATCTTAAATATACACCTGTGGATGACATCCTTTAAAACTTGCTATGACAAATAGTCATCCATTTAAAAACAAACCCAGGGGAGGTGAAAAGTAGGCTCTATTCCCCTATTTATATCTCCAACTGTGGCTTCTGCCCACTCCTGCAAATCTGTTACATATAATTTCAGCATATCCAATACATTTTCATTAATACTATTTGAAAGAGCATCCACAAATTTCGTAAAATACTCTAATTTAAGAGTCTCTTTATAGCTTACAATATATTGTTTCACAGCCTTTTTTGTTTCACGTTTTAACCCTAACACATTACCGTAAAGAGCAAGATAGGATTCATTTTGGTCTTTTTTAACAGGTTTATGAAGAACTCTTCTTACAAAATTGACAATTTTATAAAATCTAAACCGCATCACAGCTTCTGTTCGGATTTTTGCACTGTATCTGACAGGAATAACATTAGAAGGTAACTTTAAACCCAAAAGTTTTTTTAAAGCTTCTGTATCGGAAAGTATTATACCTTTACTTTTCCCCAGGGATATTTCCAGCTCATCCATTACATTTTCGTATAAGGCAAGTGTATCTGAAATTTTAAGGTCAAATGTTCCGGCAACACCTTTAAGGGTTCTTTGAATTTTTTCCTCACATTCACTTATAAAACCAAATATTTCAGGATTTACTGATTCTGTTATATATTTATCAAAAGAGCATTTAAACTCCTGAAAAATAAGATATAGTGTCGGAGAAAATCCTGCAGAAATAAAATCTTCTTCATATTTTTCAAATGAAACTTGATAACTATCTATAAAATTATTTATTTTATAAAACAGAGTACCTTGGTTAATTTTAAAAAACTTATCAATATCTTTATCAATTTCATTTTTTAATCTAACTGTTGCCCCACTTAAAGCTGCTTTCACAAAAGTTGTTATCTGACTGGTATTTTCTCCAAGAGATTGTATTTTGCCGGTTATTTCAGATGCACCGGCTATATCTTTGGAAAGCAATTTTTTAATTAATTGAACTTTTCCATACAAAGCATTAATTGTAAGAGCAAGTCGTTCCAAATGATTATTTAAAAGGAGTAAATAACGTTTTTTGTATAAAAGCTGGTTTAAGGCATCGTTATATCGTACTGTTTCGCTATTTGAAAGTGCTATAAAGTTTTCTTCTTTTTTCCATAGCTCAAACCTTGCACAATCTTTTATTGAAAGAGTATTATCACTTTGTGTTTTTTTATCATGTGTTTTTCTATCAAAAGATGCTTTAAAAAGATTAAACAATGCAGAAATTATAAATATTTGTGGGCAAGGTTTTATAAGTGATAAATCATCGTATATTTTTTGGGAAAGGCATTTTAAGTTTTCTAAAGATTCATGTTCATTAATATCAAAATTCAATACAAATAAAACAGTATCAAGAATTCCCATTTTTCTAATTATGGAGAGAAACTTAATATCTGCTTCCCTCAATCCTGTACGGCTGCTGATTACATAAACAATCAGGTTTGTTTGCAAAAGGTATTCTACAATTCCGGTAAGATGAAGAGGGTTTGGAGAATCACTGCCCTGACAATCTGCAATTTCAATACTATTGTCTAATAAGTTTGACTTTATGGAAAGTTGAATATCATCAATATAAACCGCAAGTGACTCATCTCCAACATATTTTCTATGGTGGGCGAAATCTTCTTCATTAAAATGTTTTATAACAGGATCAGCTTCAATAATATTTTTAATTTGTGGGTAACCGTTTAAGTATGAAATTAATAAAACTGAATTTGTGTTTCGCATATTATTACTTAAATGCCGATCAGCACCCAGGGATTTTAAAGATAAGCTAAGAAATTCCCGATCTTTTTTCCGCCTTAAATCAAATTTATCCAAATCAAGCTTATTTGCTTGGGAATTACTTAATGTAGAACCAGTTATATTAGAATTTGGTATATTAAAATCTGATGAAGTAGAACCTAATGAAGTAGAATCTGATAAATTAAAACCTGATGAATTAAAATCGGAAGACATGAAATTGGCTGAAGCAGGTACAGTCAATGGGAATAAAACCATAGCCTGACGAATTTCCTCATTTATTTTATCCCATGATTTAAATTGAATCGTTGCCTGAAATTTTTCTGCACAATGCACTTTAGTAACAATGGACGTAACAACTCCTGCACCTCTTTTTAAATAGTCGCCACATAACATCGAATTTATAAATGTACTTTTTCCTGATTTTATAGTACCGACAACGGCAACACGAATGCAATCTTCTTGAAGTTGTTTTTCAATATCCAAACATTTTTTTTTTACATCATTAAAAGACTCTGCAAGAAAATTATTAATCATATTGGATTTTTTATTACTATTTTCATCAAGAAAAAATAAAATATCCCGATTTATCTGAAGAAGTTCATCTGAACGCTTACAAATGTGAGATTACCGAAAAATCACATTTCTTGTTTATGAACGGTTATCCTTTTTTAGATTTTGGGTTTTAAGATAAACCATAAAGTCCGCCAAAATTTGCACAGGCATTTGCTGAAAATATAATAGGATCAATACCATTATCTTTCAGCACTTCATCCCATTTTTTTTCAATATTTTTATGAAAAGCAGTACTATTAGCTGGAAAATTCAGCCATAAATTTTCTTTTATCTCATTTTCCAACTGCCCTGCACCCCACCCTGCTGAACCTAAAGCGATAATATAAGATTTCGGTCCTTTTCCATTAGCAATTGCTTCAAGAATATCTTGTGTATTACAAAGTGCAAGCGAAGAATTTATTGGTAAACACCCAACCCAATCAAAGGGGGGGCCATGCAAAATAAATACTTCATTTACCTGAACATGTCCGCCCGTGTATATTGGAATATTTGATAAATTACACTTACATTTAATATTTAACTCTTCAAAAAGGTTCTGCACTGTATGAGTTTGATGAATCTTGTTAATAATTATTCCAAAAGCCCCTTCCTCCGTATGTTCACAAATACAAATGACTGACCTTTCAAAATCTTTACCAACAAGATCTGGCATGGCAACAATAAAATGCCCGTTTAGAAAAATATATTTTTCATAATTCATTACATCCCCTTAAATTTTTGTAACCGTTCACGACCAAAAAATGTTATTTTTCGGTAATCTCACATTTGTAAGCGTTCACAAATTTTTTTCTTGACTTAAACTCAATCGGTAATCTCACATTTGTAAGCGTTCACAAATGCCTTATATTCGCATAAACAGCTTGGCATATAATAGTTGTCCTATATATGACAAGCTGTTTATGCGAAGATAAGGTATTGTGAACGCTTACGTATTCATTAAGTGTTGAGCACCGGAGATTAGATTGTGTTATGAAAACGTAGGGATCATATTTTGAGCTTTCACAACGCAACCCAATTAGACATATCAACGTTAAAGAAGTACAAATTATTTTTTAGTGAGTCCTAAAAATTTTTAAAAAGAGGTCAACAATGAAAATTTACTCCCCCGATATAATAAAACAGAATATAATAAAACCGGAAGTTCCTCTTCCAAAAAATCAATCGTATAAACCAAATGGTATTTTTCAGGGTCTGCTTGACCATGCAACTGATAAAATAAATTTAACTGAAGAAACTGATAGTACCAAACGACTTTATGAACCTGCTCCGATTAATTTACACCATATTATTGAAAATTCCAACCAAACCATTCCGGAAAAAATTAATGATACTTTTGACCTTCTCGAAAATTATATAAAAGATATCGGCAATCCTTCAAAAACACTTAAAGAAATTGAGCCTCAACTTAATTCAATTCTTAATATGGCATTATCTGCTGACAGTGAATACCAACAGGATTCAAACAGCGATGATGAACTTGGAGATATAATAAACCAGCTTCTTACAACAATACGTCTTGAACAGTTTAAAATGCAACGGGGTGATTACATAGACAATGCATAGACATTCTTATCTTTCCACCAAAAAAGTCGGAAATAAATAAAGTGCTAAGGTGCCTATCAATATTTAAGAAACACAAGTTACTTTTTAATAATCCTTTAAAGCAAGCTTACTCACTGTTTCACTCATTTCACCTACAAGGTCAGCAAAGTTTTTCCCCATATTAGATGCTACTGTTGCAAACTTTAAACGTTGTTTATCGAGACCTATTTTCTCCATTTTATTGTAAAGATCATTTACACGCCACTTTGCAAATGTATTACCACGTTCGGCCTTACAATTTCCCTCGTGGCAAGCTATAACCATAACACCATCTGCACCCTCTACAAATGCTGATAAAATATATTCGGCATCAACCTTTCCTGCACATGGAACTTCAATTATTTTCATAGACATGAGTTGCGTTTTTAATTTCAACCTTTAAATCATCATCGTTAAAACCGATTATTTGAATTGCATCCATCGGACACTCACTTGCACAAATACCACAACCTTGACATGCAATGGATGAAATAACAGCCCTATCACCATCTATTTCAATCGCACCATGGGGACAACATCTGTAGCATGTAAGACAAATTGTGCATTTATCATCATTTACCACCGCCTTGTTTAAGGGAACACTTTTTTCCCCATTTCCAAGAAATTCCTTTACTCTTAAAACAACATTATCCGAATCTATCAAATACTCAGAATAAGTCATCACATCCCGTGCATGACCCGTAACAAATATTCCCTCACGATTTGATTGTACCGGAAATCTATGTACATTATCTTTTTGAAGAAAGCCTGATTTTGTAATATCAATTTTTAAAATTTGTGCAATTTCAGCATTAATTCCAGCAGGTATCATTCTATCTTCTACAACAATTAAGTCCGGTGAATGCTCCACAGTTTTTCTAATTACTGGATCTTGAAATAAAATTTTAAGAGAAGACTCCGTCTGTGTTATTTGGGGCATTTCTGTCAGCTTAAATGTAATAGCACCCTTATCCCGCACAGTTGTAAACTCTTTTTCTACATCATGTTGTGCAACTTTAATATTGTTAATATATAGATAAGTATTGATCTCTTCCATATCCTGAAGAGTTGACATGCACTTTAGAACTCTTTTCGTATCAAGTACGGTTCCTTCATGGGCAAAACCTGCAAGAAAAGCTATGTTATTTATTTCCGGTTTATAATCATGTAAAATTTCTTCCAATTTTGACAACGTAATAACATTGTTTAAAAATTTCAGACCATAACTCTCGTTAAGAAGTTCTACTTCATAATGACCGGCAACAACAATCGCACCAAATATTCGTTGAACAGTTTCATTATCTTTTTTAAAAGTTACCTTAAAGTTACCGGGGACTCCTGATAAATTTACAAGGATCTCTTTATGTAATATTTTAACACCACACTCTTGTGCAATAGAAGATACAGCTGATAACTCATGTTTACCTGCAACCATTGTTTTGTAACCTGCATTGGCAATATCAATTGCAAGTTTAAAAACTTCGACTGCACTGCTTATTATTAAAACATCTGTTGAAATATCTATAACCGCTGTTTTATTATTTTTATCTATTGTCATTTTCCCTCCTCCAAATATTTCATAACTTCATAGACCGCCTGTTCGGAATGAGCCATTGATGCTGCAATACTCTTTGGACCATGACAAGTTCCTGCAATAAAATATTAAGTTGTTTCGATAAAATATCATTATCCGTAGCAGGTGTAATTCCGATGGATAATACAAGAAGATCAAACTCTTCTAAAGTAGCTACCCCTTCTGCTTCATTTAAATGTCTTATACGCAGGCGGTCATTCTCTATTGGATAAACGTCCACGGGAATGGTTCTTACAAATTTAAAATCAGATTTGCATTGTTCATAAAAAACAGGGAAATCTTTTCCAACATTTTGAATATCCATGTAAAATATAGTGATATCACTATCAGGATTTTTATACTTAATTGATTGGGCACATCTTAAAGCGTAAGGACAACATATCTGGGAACACCATAAATTTCCCAAACGTTCATCACGACTTCCCACACATTGGATAAATGCAATTTTTTGGGGAATTTTTCCATCAGACGGTCTGAAAATATTACCGTTTTCCCTAAGTATCTCTTCAAGTTCCAAACCTGTTATGACATTATTAAACTTATCGTACCCGTAAGTTGCTTTAGTATGTGCATCAAACGGTTTAAATCCATTTGCAACAAGTACTGCATCAACATGAACTGTACCATTTGTTCCAAGAGTTTCAAGTAAGACAGCACCATCCAAATTATCTGTATTTTTTTCCTTGTTTATTATTACATACAGGGGATCATTATTTTTTGAATGCCCTTTTACAACTTTTTTATCATAATTTTCAGGTACAGAAAACTTACTTTTCTGCAATACAACAGAGAAACCGTCGCCATCTTTTACACTTTTAATTTCAGTTACAAGATGCACATTTATCAAGGGTTCATTAACCACATTTTTTAACATACTTTCCACGGAACATGCACCGCATTGCAAACACTTATCTGAAGCCTTGCATGTAAAACCTATTGCATATCCACCAAGAAAACACGTTTTTTCTACAAGTTCAACATGGATACCAGCTTTGGACAATTCCCAAGCTGCAGTAAGCCCAGCAATTCCGCCACCAATGACCATTACTTTTTTTTGCTCTATATTCAATTGAAAAACTCCTTATCAAGAAATTTACCGTAGCGGATAGTACACCACAACTAAAAATGAAAGTCTTTACAATACAGCTTTTCCATGAACTTTCATATAGAAATTACAAGTTGTATTTATACTACTGGTCTTGGTAGCACCTTTGCCTGTTCTGCAATCTGTGGAACCATATGTTCCCACTCAATCGCCATTAGATGAACACCTGCAACACCTTTCATTTCCTTAAATTCCTCAATTTGTTCACAAGCTATTTTAATACCTTCTTCCGTAACTTTTTTTCTTTCCACACCCTGCAATCTTTTAATAAGATCATCCGGTACATCCATTCCAGGAACTTTACTTTTCATGTATTTGGCCATACCAACACTTTTCATGGGTGTAACACCAGCCAGAATATAAACTTTTTCTGAAAGTCCCATATCATTAGCCTGTTGTACCCATTTCCGCATCTTTTCCATATTATAGATACATTGGGTCTGAATAAAATCTGCACCTGCTGCAACTTTTTTAGCAAGACGATGAACTCTCCATTCAAAAGGCTCTGCAAAAGGATTTGCAGCAGCTCCTATAAAAAATTTAGGGGGAACATCAATATCGGCACCACCGAGAAACTTACCTTCGTCTCTCATTTTTTTCACCATACCTATAAGCTGTATGGAATCTATATCAAACACGCCTTTAGCCTGGGGATGATCTCCAAATTGCTGATGATCACCTGAAAGACAAAGCAAATTTCTAAGCCCAAGAGCATATGCCCCAAGAAGATCAGCCTGCATGGCAAGACGATTTCTATCTCGACATACCATCTGATAATTTGGTTCAAGCCCCTCTTCTTTTGCAATTATTGCAGCAGCCCAACTTGACATCCTAACCATTGCAGTTTGATTATCAGTGATATTTACCATATCAACCATATCTTTCAGATAACGAGCTTTCTCCCGAAGTGCCTCCACATTTGCACCTCTTGGGGGACCAACTTCCCCAGTAAACGCAAAATGACCGGCAGTTAATACCTTTTCAAGATTACTTCCTGATTTCATATTAATATATCCTTTTTTTTAAAATACAACATTTAAAAATTCACCCTTAAACAGAATATTTTTCCTTGTATCCGGGTTGAATAACTTTTCTTGGTGTTTGATTTCTCCAGTCGTTAGGCGGACAAAGATCTATAATACTGCTAAGGCGATTCTGTTGGGAAAGCCTTTCATAAATCTGAAACCATGCACAAGGTTGTTCCGTATTTATTTCACAACTTCCTTCATTGGTTCCACCACATGGACCATTAAATAAACTTTTTGCACACATGGTTACCGGACAAATGCCACCGGTCATACCAAGAACGCAACTTCCACAAGCTCTACATTTTTCCTCATACCATCCAACGTCCTGATTTATCCCAATAAAAGTTGTATCAACTCCGGGAAATACAGGTTTATCAGGATATCGTTCGGCAAGAAACTGAATGCCGGCACCACAAGCCATCGAAAGAATAGCTTCATACTGTTCTACCAAACTATCAATTTCTGCAAGAAACTCACGATCACACTGTCTTTCTACCGTAATCGCACCAACTTCAAGAGGATTACTTTCTAATTTTCGTGCCAACGTAAGCTCGGCATTTAAAATTCCAACTTCTTTTTCACCTCCGACAAGGCAAACGGCAACACAAGTACCACAACCCACAGTAAGCACTTTACCATAATCCTTAACCATTGTCTTGATCTCATCAAAAGGCTTTCTTTCTGCAACAATCATGGGGGTCTCCTAAAAACAATAAGCGTACAACAAAGTGAAATTATTTATGTAATGGTCTATATAATGAATGACCATTCAGTTAAAAAAAGACTTTCCCACACCATATTATGCAATGTCAAGGAAACTTTACACAAAAGTCATATCTTGTTTAAATTTTATGATCGACTTTTCTTTTTCAATAATCTCACATTTGTAAGCGTTCACAAGTGCCTTATATTCGCATAAACAGCTTGGCATATAATAGTTGTCCTATATATGACAAGCTGTTTATGCGAATATAAGGTGCTTGTGAACGCTTACCAATTTTTTTTACCATGAAATTTAAATATAATACCAAAAAGTCCTTAAAAAATATTTTTAAATTCTGCGTACACGACTGATAGGAGTTATTTTACTAACCGGCCCCATTTCCCTTGAAGTTTTTCTTCTTCTATTAAGAGATAAACCAATATGGTATTTTTTATACCCTTTATATTTATTGCTTACTTTTTTATTAATTTTTTTAGGACCTGTCATTGAAGGATTACCACCACTATTCACAGCATCCATAAAAACTTCGTTAAAGCATCGTATTTTTTTAATTTTTCTTTTTTTAATGGGAACCGTATTGATACTATCTGATTTTTTAACACTTTCGGTTTTTTTGTCAGGTTTTTTATTGGGTTTTTCAAATATATGCCGAAAACCATTAGCAATTTCTTCAAAAACTGTTTTCATTAAAACAGAAATATTATCATCACTATTTTTA
The DNA here is from genome assembly GCA_002084385.1 of Desulfobacteraceae bacterium 4572_19. The sequence goes on along the minus strand of NBLS01000098.1, from coordinate 2,369 downwards.
TTTTGTTTACCGGTCTTTTTTAATTTACTCTCTTTTTTTGGAAGCCTTGAAGAGATAAATTTTTGCAAATATGTATAAGCAAGATTAATCTCTTTCATCCTATCACTTCCCTCTTTTTGCAAGGAAGTTACACTAAACTTATCTGGATGGTAGAGTTTAACCTGTACTCTATATTCTTTTTTTAACTCTTCAAGAGTTACGTCAGATTTCAAACCAAATATTTTTAACGCTTTGTTTGTATCCATGGTACCTATAAAATTTCCATTTTAAAAATCATATATATCATATTATTTATTTGTGAACCCCAAGTATGTATGCAATAGTTTATAACTTAAAATAGATATCCTTGTCAACAATCGTTATGATTAGGACTTTACAAAAGTAAAGATAAGCATTATTGTATGTGTTTATACAATAAATTATAAAAATTGTAAGAGGTTCAATCAAAGCACACTGTTATTTTGCACCCATTTATATCTTGTATAGACCGTCAATTAATTTGTGTGATGGTCTATAGCTTTTAAAAACCGACTATCGGAGGAAAATATGCAAGAAAAATTTAACCTTGTAAAACAGTACATTCACGACATGGAACTTGCAATAATCAGTGAAGATACAGCTGATGAAATTGTAGTGGTAGAAGATGAAGAAAATGGAATAAAAAACCTTGTTATCGACTGTGAGGAACCAATTGTTGTCCTGGAACAAGTTATATTAAAAGTACCCCAAAAAACACAAGCATTATATAAAAGACTTTTACAGATGAACAGAACTCTTGTTCATGGAGCTTTTGTTCTTGATGAAGATGAAAAATATATTATCTTTAGGGATACCCTTCAACTTGAAAATCTGGATAGAAATGTGAGATTACCGAAAATTCACATTTCTTGTTCGTGAACGGTTACGAATATACATCTTAAAATCTGTTATGGCAAATAGTATGCCACAACAAAAATGAAAATCTTTATAATACAGCTTTTTCAGGGACTTTTATATAAAAATAAAAAAACAAGGAGTACAAAAATGTCATTTTTTAAACGACTTTTTCAGGTAGGTCAGTCAGAAGCCCATGCAGTTATAGATAAATTGGAAGATCCTATCAAGATGACTGAACAGGGAATAAGAGATCTTAAAAAAGATCTTCAAAGTTCAATGACAAGTTTAGCACAAGTAAAAGGCATTGCAATCAGAACAAGAAAGGAAGCTGATAATAATAAAAAACTTGCCGCCGATTATGAAAGAAAAGCCATGTTACTGCTTACTAAAATTCAAAATGGGGAAATGGATGCACAGGAAGCTGAACGCCTTGCAACTCAAGCACTCTCTAAAAAAGAAGAACATGCACAAGAAGCAGCAAGACTTTCAAATGAAGCTGATGAACATGAAAAAATGGCCACAAATCTTCAGGCTAATGTTAATAAAATTAAATCCACCGTTACAGGATATCAAAACGATCTTGTAACTTTAAAAGCAAGGGCAAGAACAGCAGCGTCCACAAAAAAAATCAATGCTCAACTTGCTAATGTGGATACTTCCGGCACAGTTGCAATGCTTGAAAAAATGAAAGCAAAAGTGGAAGAAGATGAATCTCTTGCTAAAGCTTATGGTGAGATGGCAAGTGTTGATACATCTGTTGACGATGAGATAGATGCAGCATTAGGAGGAAACACAACTGCTGATTCTTCCGCTCAACTTGCAGCACTTAAGAAAAAAATGGGAATGTAATAAATTAAGAACCTACCATAACAAATATAGTGCATTAACAAAAAGTGAAAGTCTTTATGTAACCGTTCACGACCAAGAAATGTGATTTTTTGGTAATCTCACATTTGTAAGCGTTCACAAGTGCCTTATATTCGCATAAACAGCTTGGCATATAATAGTTGTAGGTGCTTGTGAACGCTTACGTCTTTATAATACAGCTTTTCATGAAGACTTTCATATAAAAAAAAATGGAATAATTATTTACAATGGGACTATTGAATTTTTTTAAAAAAAAAGAGGGTATAAAAGATGATCCAATATCAGATATCACCCTTGAAAAGCTAAAAATCGGTTGGATGTTAGATTATGATATGAAAACATGGGAGGTTAAATCCTGTAGCTGTTACGATTGGGGTTCCGGTGATATAACCTATGAGTGGCAACTTGTATGTTACAATGACACAATTTATCTTGAACGGGAACCGGACGATGAAGATTACTGGTGCATTAGCAGAAAAATTCCGATAGCCAAAATTGATAAAGAACTCAAGCAATACATTCTTCAAAATAATGATCCTCCCGATGAAATAAAGTATGAGAACAGACAATACTATCAAGAAGAGATGGGCGGAGGTCATTTCTATATGGTTGCCGAAAAATTATCT
>NBLS01000097.1 GCA_002084385.1 Desulfobacteraceae bacterium 4572_19 | reverse complement strand
GGAAACAGCACTATTGGATATTTTTGTTTCTGACTCCAACTTGCTTTCAGACTGCCCTTCTATGCCTGATAATTGCTCATTTTCAGACAACTCTTTATTTCCATGTGATACTATACAGCCAACTTCCTATTTTCAGACATCGCCATATCAGAAAGCGACATCCCATTTTCAGACAGCTGTTCCACTTTTTTTCTATTAAATATTTTTGCAATTTTATATCTTGTTACCTGAAATAATTTTCCAATTTTTCCATAATTATTTTTATCAAACTTAAATTTAAACTTAATTTTATCCCAAAGAAGCTTAATCTTTTTCCAAAGAAATTTATCAAATTCAATTATATATGCCCAACATCTTGCTATAAAGGCAAGAATTGAGATTCTTGTAACAAGGATAAAACCTATAGAAAATGTTAAAATAAGAACAAGAATACTACCTATTTTATTTGTATATTCCAAAAGAAATGACTTAACAGGAATACCAACTATTCCACCAGAGGATACTTTCTTACCCCAGATAATACAACTATCACCGTATAAAGCTGTAAAACCGCCTGTGGCAATAATCAGCAAAACTCCACCTATAACAATGTAAAACATCACCTGTGCAGAACGATGCATAAAATAATGAATTCCAGCCATTAAAAGTAAGACGGGAAACCAAAATGCACCAACTCCAAATAACCCGATACAAAGACCTGCAATGTGAGAGCCCACTTTTCCAAAAAGATTATGAACAACCTGTCCCTTATTTACAACGTGATTTATTGAAGGATCAGAAGGATCGTATGAGAATAAACTTATGGATACCAACAAAAAACAAAAAAATAAAATAAGTACGATAATTTCCTTACGCATAAAACAGATATCCTGCAAATGAATTATAAATAACAATTTACATATGTTAAGGGTTCACTCAAAAATATTTTCATATAGACCATCAGCCAATTAATTACACGCTCGCCTGTATCATAAACTTTAATTCTATGTCAACATTTAATTATGTATCGCATAGAACAACACATATTTGTGAGATTACCGAAAAATCACATTTCTTGTTCGTGAACGGTTGCACAGATTTCAGCATAACTTCCCTCTTGACATAAGAGAAATAAGTTATTAGATTTACATAAAATAATATTTATTTTCTAAAATAAGGGTTCACAAAAGTAGAGTGATAAAAAAATGGCAAAATTATCATTGAGTAACAGTACCATCATAAAAATCTTTCGAGAACACTTTCACGGCGAAGAGCCTATTATTCAACATAGCTTGGAAGAACAGATAGAGTTTATTTCAGATATAAAGCAAAAGTTGGAAATAATGGAGGGCATTAAACTTTTAGAGAACCCTTATTATGCTTCATATTCAGATTCTCACATGAGAGTAGATAAAAACAAATGCTATTTTGAAGTTATATCCCCTTCAAAATATTATGAGGATCAAAAATTTTACTTGGAGTTTAACGAGAAAAATGAATTACTGATAGTGGATAACTATAGGATTTATACACATGTTTATCATCTAAAACAGATGGATACGTTTGTTGATAAAATGATACAAGAGTATAAAAGATTGGCTGCAAATTATCTTAAAAGAGAAAATAAGAAAATTAAACAAGAAAAGATTAAGGATATTAAATACAAGGCAATTCAGGCTAAAATCCATGAAATTGCCAAGGAGGATAAATTTAAATTTTGCATGGTAAGATATGGTCAATATGCAGAATTAACTATCTGTTTAGGAAAAGCAGAGGAGATGAAAATTAATATTCCTTATAACAAGTTTCACGACGTTTTTGAAAGTTTACATACCACGATTCAAACAATTAGAGACTTACGTAATTCGGGCTTAAAGTTTCAAATACGTTCTTACATGTCTAGATATTATGATGAACCGAATTGGATAACTTAGGGTTCACAAAAAAATAATTAGAATACCAGCATTTACTAAGTACAAGTTATTTTTTTATGAACCCTTATGATTGATAATAATTATGGCTATAAAAATTGATACATCGGAGTTAATCGAAATATTAAGTGTAACTCCATCTGAACAAAACATTATGTTAATTGGTAAACACGGCATTGGTAAATCGCAAATTATCACCAAATTTTATAAAAAAATAAAGGTCATTCCTTTTTTTTTAGGACAAATGAGTGATCCGGGTGATTTAATTGGTCTTATGCATAAAGACGAAAAGACGGGACATTCGGAATTTTTACCGCCATATTGGTGGCCTACCGATAATAAACCGATTGTTTTATTTTTGGATGAATTAAACCGTGCCCGCCCTGAAATTCTTCAATCTGTTCAGGATTTAACGTTAAATAAAACCTTGGCAGGTAAAAAATTACCAAAAGGCAGTATTATTATATCTGCCGTTAATGAAGGTGAAGAATATCAACTAACTGATTTGGATCCTGCGTTGGTGTCACGATTTAATGTATATGAATTTGCTCCAACGGTGGAAGATTGGCTATTATGGGCTAACGATAATGATATTGATGGACGAATAATAAGCTTTATTCAAAAACATCATCATTTTCTTGATCAAGACGAGGCTTTTGAGGGTCAAGATGGTTTCCCAATCGGTTCCGGACTTAATAAGACCCCAGACCGTAGAGCGTGGGAAAGAGTATCTAACTTAATTAGTTCCTTTGAAGATATAAGCGACCTTCATATCAAAGCGATTGCCGGTATTGTGGGTGTAAAGGTTGCCATGAATCTTAAAAAGAGTTTAGGAAGCACTTTAAAAGTTTCACCCGAACAGCTTTTATTAAGTTTTGGTAAATACAAGGGTAAATTAAAATCTTTTAAATTAAAAGATTATATCTTTTTAAATGAGCAAATCGTATTTTGGCTCAATGGTGACAATTATAAACCTGCTAAAAAAAAGACTATATTGAAAAATTTTCATAAATATTTACTTCATCTAAAACAGGTAAAGCAGATGGAAGCAATTGCCCATGTTGCATCACAATACCTCATCTTCGCATAAACAGCTTGTCATATATAGGACAACTATTATATGACAAGCTGTTTATGCGAATATAAGAACTTGTGAACGCTTACAAATGTGAAATTACCGAAAAATCACATTTCTTGTTCGTGAACGGTTGCAAAAATGCTTACAAAACAACGTATTACCCGTATAATCGAATCTTGGTATTTAAAAGAACCTTTATTTTTTGCGGTTTGGACAACCCATGAGTTATGTATTAATCCCAATATGCAAAATATCAGGGTCGGAGATGGGAAGATTGAGTATAATCCAAGCTTTATTAAAGCATTGGATGAGAAAACACTCTCTTTGGTGTTACAGTTTGAAGTAATGCGAATTATTTTAAAACATCCCTATTTAAGACGTAAAGATGTTCAAAGAATCTCTTACGCGGCCAGCAATATCACCGTACAAGAATATCTAAGAACGCCCCTTGATTTTCCTTATGCTAAAGATGTTTTTCAAAGTGACAAGTATGATACTAAATATTTTGAATTTTATTATCATCAATTGTTAGAGCAGGAGAAGGAAAATAGTTTAGAGTCTAATGATTTAGAGCAAAATAATGAATTACAAAATAATAACACTCAAACAGGAAAAGGGGAGGAAAATAAATCTGAACCTGATTTAAACGAAGATTCAAATGAAAAATCAAATAAAAATGACATTTCAGATGAATCAAAAGAGGAAACATCAGAGTCATCAGAAACTTCAGAATCACCAGAAACTTCAGAATCATCAGAAACTTCCTCTTCTGAAGAGAGTGACTGTAAAGAAAATGATAAAGGTATCAACCAATATATCAATTACAATATTTGCGGTGCAGAAAACACAGAATTTTGGGATATCAATGAATATCACAGTAACTTAATTAATGATAAAATAGAGCTGATTTTAGCAAATAATTCTTGGGGTACCATTCCTGATCATATCCAAGAGCAAATTATAGCTACTTTAAAACCTAAAATCAATTATAGGGAAATACTTAAATCATTTCGAGCCAGTATTTTATCTTCCAACCGTGTTTTAACCCGAATGAAACCCAGTCGCCGTTATGGTTTTTTATATATGGGAAGCCGTCGAGATTTTTGTACCAAACTTTTATTTGCTGTTGATGTAAGCGGTTCTGTTAGTAATGAAGATGTTAGAAATGCTTTTTCAATCATTAACCAACTATTTAAATACGGCATTGAAAGCGTAGAAGTCTTACAATTTGATACTGAAGTAAAAGGAGACTTATTGTCTTTAAAAAAAGCCAAGTATAAAGTTCAGGTAAAGGGAAGAGGAGGAACAGATTTTCAACCAGTGTTAGACTATATTGATCAAAATAGAGGATACGATGGACTTATTATATTCACTGACGGCTGGGCTTCGATACCTTTTGCCCCGAAAAACAGAAAAACCAAAATTCTTTGGCTTTTTAATAACGAATATAATTATACAAAAATAAAAGACCAATTAAAATCCATCGGATATTCAACGTTTATTAAAGAAAACTAAATAACTTGTATAACCACCACGAATAATAATACGCCACAACAAAAAATGGTAACCGTTCACGAACAAAAAATGTGATTTTTCGGTAATCCAGACCTCGTAAAATCAACCCTTTTTACAGGGGCTAAACTGGACATAATCTTATGTGTATTTAAATTTAATTCTATATATTGCGATATCTATATTTGTAAACAGCAATAGATAGCATGTTGTAATAATAAACGAATGTTATGAATGTCCAAAAAACAGACGGAGACCCGTAATTACTGACTTTTAATTACAAATATAGCATATTAATTACGAGGTCTGTAATCTCACATTTGTAAGTCTTTTTGATACAACATAGTTTATATTTGTACTATAACTGGCAGTATTACAGGCCGTCGCTTTATTGTAAAATAAAAATATTGTTTCAAGGCTTTTTGAATCTTGCCCCTGATAATATTAATTCTATCGGGATAATCCGGATCGACCTCTTCGACTATTTCAAGGATAACACACTGGGCATCGTCCACGAGATAACCGGTTTCACTGGAAAAAACAAAACCTTTAGACACAAGTTCAGGTCCATACATTACTATTCCTGTTTCTTCGTCGATTATCATGGTAACAACAACAAGTCCATCTTCAGAAAGGATACGACGCTCCCTAAGAACGCTTCTACCCACATCCCCTATCCCCTTACCATCCACAAAAATTCGACCGGTTGTAACGTTACCGGAAATCTCACCGACTATTTCACCAACTATTTCACCAACTATTTCAGAAGAACACTCATTAACAGAATGCTCCTTAGAAAAAGATACGACCTGACCATTTTCAATTAAAAGAATATTATCTTTTAATATTCCAACCTGACGTGCAATGGCAGCATGGGAAATAAGATGTCTGTATTCGCCATGTATGGGAATAAAAAACTTCGGGCGAGTTAAATTCATCATTAATTTCAGCTCTTCCTGAAAAGCATGACCTGAAACATGAACATCTGCTACTTTATCGTAATATACATTCGCACCTTGTCTGAAAAGATTATTAATAATACCCGGTTGTAATCATAATAACTTTTGCAGGAGGATAATCTTTTATTCTGGCAACGCCTATCTCCATCTCTTCGGGAATATTTATATAACCTAACTCTTTTGCAACTTTTACGGTAAGCTCAACACTTCTACCATTAAATATTATTTTACAATTTCTTTTAACGGCAATATCGACAATTTGTTGAATACGTGCAACATTAGATGCAAAAAGGGCAACTATAACACGCCCTGAACTTTCATCTATAATTCGTTCTAAAACCTCTGCGACTTCACGGTCTGTACCTGTATATCCCGGTTTTTCAACATTAGTTGAATCCGATAAAAGTGCAAGGATACCTTCATTACCATACCTTGCAAAACTTTGCACATCGGTATTTTTACCATCAACAGATTCATTACAAATTTTAAAATCCCCCGTATGCACAACAAGTCCCACCGGAGTTCTTATAGCAAGCCCCACACCATCTATTGTACTATGGCTAACTCTGATAAATTCAATTTCAAAGGGTCCAAGGGTTATTTTTTCACCGGGGGAGACATTAACAAGAACAGCAGATGAAAGAAGATCGTGTTCACGCAACTTGTTTTGAACAATTCCAAGGGTAAAAGAAGTTCCGAAAACCTTTAAGTTTACATCTTTTAAAAGATATGGAAGAGCACCAATATGATCTTCATGGGCATGGGTTAATACAATTCCGGCAATTTTATCTTTTCGCTGTCGTATATAATCCATATCAGGGATTACTATATCAACACCTAACATATAATCTTCAGGAAACATAATTCCCGCATCAATGATAAAAAGCTCCTCATTCCACTCAAACACCATCATATTTAAGCCGATTTCACCCAACCCTCCAAGGGGAATTATTTTTAATTTATCATTTTCTTTTTCCATAATTTATGTAATTACCCCTAATTTTTCCAACATTGTATCTATATAATCAATCAACCAGTTCCGCTGGGTTAGCGTTGCATATCCCATACAATCGCATCGCATGCTTTTTTTGGTACGGACAAGAAATTCACATTCAAGTCTCTTTTCAGATAAATCCACCGCAAAAACAAGCGGATGACATCCCTTATGTTCTGCCTGAACATCTGTTAATAGTTCTTGCAAAAGAGGAATCCAATAAATACCACCCAAATCAGGTTTACCATAGGTTTCACCAAGATAATCTTTTATTTTCCCATAATCTTCAAGTCTTATATCATCTATCACATATTGTTTCATAAAAAGCCCACTAACATAATTTATAACCATTCACGACCAAGAAATATGATTTTTCGGTAATCTCACATTTGTAAGCGTTCACAAATTCTTATATTCGCATAAACAGCTTATCATATAATAGTTGTCCTAATATATAACAACTGTTTATGCAAAAATAAGGTGCTTGTGGACGCTTACCATAACTTATTGCATGGTACAAGACCAAGTTATATTTTTTAAAGATACTACTATAATTCTCATGGAACCACCATGACGGATAACACTTAACAATAAAAATTAAAAGTCTTTATAAGATAGCTTTTCTATGGACTTTCATATAACTTGCCATTACGGATAATACACCACAATAAAAAATAAAAGTCTTTACAATATAGCTTTTCTATGGACTTTCATATAACTTGCCATTACGGATAATACGCCACAACAAAAAATAAAAGTCTTTACAATATGGCTTTTTCTATGGACTTTCATATAAAAAACTTCTTGATATAATTTAAAAATAAGAATATACGTACCCCATTGAAAATATACAATAAGGATTCACTACTACATTAAACCATCTTCGTAGATAAACTGTCTGCCACAATAAGAATTGGAAATATAATATGACAACAAACAATCTTGATAAAATATTTACCAAAAATAATCTAAAAACTCTTTTTCCTGATAACCGAGCAGATAATTTTTTTGAAGCTTTATATGGAGATGCATCCGAAGGTGCTTACGATATCAGCCTTGAATTTCAATCTGAAGAAGCTGATAAATTAAATTTGGAGTTTCATTTAAAACAAAGACCCCAAAAATGCCTTGCCTGCAATCTAACCTATGGTCTTCCCCATGTATTTGAAAAACATCCTGTTATAGGTATCAAGGCATTGATAAAAAATATTAATGTGCAATTTCAAGATAAATTTAATATTCCAATACAGTGTACAGGCTATAATATTGGAACTACAAAAGAAATATCACGGGAACTACATATAATTCCTTTAACGATTTATATTTCAAGATCGTAAGGATTCACCAAACAATAAAAAAAGGTAACCGTTCACAACAAAGAAATATGATTTTTCGGTAACCTCACATTTGTAAGCGTTCACAAGCTGTCTATGCGAAGATGAGGTATTGTGAACGCTTACAAAAAAAGGTTAACTCCTGCCAATGAACCGGTTGCAAATGGAGAAGTAATGTCGAATAACGAAAGTAGTTTTACAGACAAACTAACAACATCTATAAAGAAAAAAAGTCTTCCTGAAATTCGGGAATTATTAAATATGTTCCAACAGCTTGACGATACTACTCAGGAAAAAGCCCTTGGAGCAATATGTGTTGCCTCTGATAATCTGGCATATTCCATGTTAGAACAAATTGCAAACGCCGGTTTTACTAATGAAGTTTTTAAATCAAAGTTTATGGACCACATTTTAGACAGAGCACATGTAAACCCCAACTTTATTTTTATTTTTACGCAAATTGCAAAAAAAGAAGACCTTTGCAAGGCAGCACCTCTTCTAAACCACATACTGCAATCTGGAACAGATACATTCATATTACTTCAAACTCTAATTGCTCTTGGCAAAACCGGAAAAAATGAGTTTACTGATACCATAGCAGATTTTATCTATTACGATAATAACGAACTTATGATGGCTGCCATTAACGCACT
>NBLS01000007.1 GCA_002084385.1 Desulfobacteraceae bacterium 4572_19 | reverse complement strand
TTTCCCAAAGTTGTAGCATCAAAGTTAAGTGTATTCATAAACTTCATGCCGGCCGCACCCTGATAAAGAGACCAGTCATAAACTGTTCCCATAAGAAAATCGCCCGAATCAACAAGGATATTGTTTGGATTTTCAGCTTGAATTCGTTTAATAACTGTTGCTGCTCTCGCATAACCACCTAATTGATCAGAAGAACCTGTTCCATACGATGCAGAAGGACCTGTTCCTATTGCAAAGTGATGCACATCAGTTAGTTGAATAAGTGTAAATGAAGCTTTATCGCCCACATTTAACGCACCTTGACAAACCGGCATAAAACCTAATGCCACAACTAACACTACCAGTAAAAAATATACATAATTTATCTTGGTAAACACGCTATGCTATCAGCCTTACATAAAAATACTCATAATTAGATATTATGATATCTCCAATCTGTCAAGAAAAACATTGTATTTTTTTCAAGCATAATCATCGCATAATCAACTTTTTTTTTGGGTAAAAATTTAACAGAATATTGAATGTTCTGTGTATGCAGCTTTTATTGCATGTTATGATATTGTTATTTAAACCAATAATAACTTCACAACAAAAAAATCTTAATGTTTTGAATTTTGCTGTATCAACTATAGGCTGAATCATGATTTGGGAGGATTTTTTTCAGCCCATGTAACTGCCTCGTCAAGTTTTGATTTTACATTTTCTTGATGAAGCCACTGTTCACTGTGTGGAATGAATTGTCCTAACTTTATAATCCATACGCCAGGTTCAATTTGATCTATTAGAGCATCTTGACCGGTATACTCATTTCCCAACTCAATTTGTCCCTTATTTCCTATAGTTTTGATCATTGTCATCGGTCACTCCTGAAATTTAATTTTTTGTTTCATTTCTTCATTTCAACGGTCTGATTTCTTCTAACCGTTCACGACCAAGAAATGTGATTTTTCGGTAATCTCACATTTGTAAGCGTTCACAAGTGCCTTATATTCGCATAAACAGCTTGGCATATAATAGTTGCCCGTAATAAAAAGCTCTTAATGTTTTGAGTTTTAATGAAAGGGATAATGAAAAAAGAAAGTGTAATTACTATTGATTATCAAAGTACTTAGGGTTCACAAAAAAAATAAATTGTATTTCTTGAGTGTTGAGATTCTGATTGGGTTACGTTGTGAAAGCGTAGGAATACTATCTTTTGAGCTCTCACAACGTAATCCAATTAGACATATCGGCATTTAAGAAGTACAAGTTATTTTTTTGTGAGCCCTTAATACCTGTATTGTGTTTTATAAAAAAAAATGAGCTCTTGAATTTTCAAGAGCTCACTTTATTTTTAATTAGTAATTCTAATATTCAAAAATAATCTTAAAAATCACTCTTATTAATAACTCTATTCATGGTAGCTTTACCATAATCAGCATCGGTGATTACATGATTTGGAAATTGATCACTTTGAAGATAACGCAAATATGCTTCCCACTCTGTAACTTCCTGGATACCTGGAATAGTAGGATCGGCATCAACACGACATCTTAAAATACTCTCTGCCGTACCATCAAGTGGTGTACCTGTCTCATCTTTTGGTTTAATTGGAATTTGTAATAATGTAGTGGCAGTTTTAAAAAATGGGGTATAAAGCATATCAATAGCATAATAATCAATAACACAAGCGTAAAGCATTGTTTTATCTACAGGTGTTACAGCACCTGAACACTTAACGTCATATGGGGAGTAAAGTTTGACATTGTCAACCTGATAGAGTCGTCGCATTCCTTCATGTGTATATTGCATTCCAGAAAAATTAAGAAAAAAATCGGTGCTTATTGTTGGGGCAACAGCGGGAAACATTTTGCAAAGAGTACTGGCAGTAGAAGCCGTGGATGCAGCACCTGTATAAACCGTAGCTGCTGCTTTACAAGCATCAGAAACGGTGCCGGTGCTGGCATTAAAGAGGGAAAAAGCAATTTGAGCAAGCTTGCCCATATCAGATATAACATCCTCTTTTGCTACATAGTTAAGAACATATTTGTTATAAGCTTGGATATCCCCTGGTGCACCCCCACTTAAATCTGCTGCAATTTTGTTTAAATTAGCTCCAACAGCTGTATATACTTTATCCCATGCTGGTAAATTCGAAAGAAATACTTTATCTTTTGATGCTGATACATACGCTGCCAGCTGGCATAAATTATAAAGTTCTTCTCCTGTTAAATATACCTTAATCATGGGGTATCCTGGGATAAAAGGATTTTGATCTGTAGCCGGCGACCATCCTAATGGTACAGTTCTATAAATATCTGCAAAAGAAATTTGTTGTTCCTTTGTATAACCAGTTCTGATTGGACCAGATGGAGTTGCAGCAACAACTGGCACAGAAGAATTTTTCATAAGGTAACGTGCTGAATCCGATAGGAGATTGCCCATACCTGTTTCAACAGATGATCCTGCTATGACAAGATTATCAGAGTTTGTAGTTACTATAATATCATTAACCGAATGAATACCTGTACGTTCCAGCAATGTGGCATCAATACCAGCAATCAGAGGATTGATTAAATTGGTTTGGATAGGTTCATCAATGGCAATATCAGCAGTTAACATATTGTTTGTAAGTGTTGTTGAGGTGATTCCTTTACCTATTTCCACGTTAACATCAAGTTGAGCAAGATTTTGACTATATTTTCCAGCACAAATTATCCTAGTATTATTTTCCAACACTACTGTTTCTGTTATTTGATGATCATGACCTGACGCTATGATATCAATTCCTGTAACCATTTTTGCAAGCGTAACATCATCACCAGATGCATGACCATCAGCATCAACATGGATTCCTGAATGGGAAACGGCTATAACTATATCTACTCCGAGATTATTTCTTAAATAATCAACTTTTCCCTGAATGTAAGTTGTTCCAGACGATGTAGGTGCGGAAAGATCATTTTCAAACTTAAGGTTTGAGGCATTAGGGGCATCATTTGCAGCATGATTTCCAAGTATTCCCAATAAGCCTACTTTTAAACCATTTGCAAGTGTAATAACAAGATTTTCTTTAATAACTCCTGAAGCCATAAAATCAGAGAGTCCTTGTTGAGCTGGATATTTTACAGGATCCGGAATCATATTAGAAGAAAGAATTGGAACATTAAAGCCAGCGTCTTTAGCTGTTTGAATAATAGTTGATAAATTAGTAATGCCATAATCAAATTCATGATTTCCCAAAGTTGTAGCATTAAAATTTAACTCATTCATAAATTTCATGGCAGCCGGTCCCTGATAAATCGTCCAATCAAAAACTGTTCCCATAAGAAAATCGCCAGAATCAACAAGGATATTATTGGGGTTTTCAGCTTGAACCCGTTTTATAACCGTAGCTGCTCTTGCATAACCACCCAGTTGAGTAGAAGAACCAGTTCCATACAATGCCGACGGGTCGGTACCTATTGCAAAATGATGTACATCCGTTAGTTGAAGAAGTGTAAATGAAACCTTATCGCCTACATTCAACGCACCTTGACAAACCGGCATAAAACCTAATGCCACGACTAACACTACCAGTAAAAAATAAACTTTTCTCATTGGATACTCCTTGTCCTAAAAAAAATAAAAGGTTAAAAAAAAACAGGGGCTAAAAAACATCTACAAACCGTTATATAAATAATTACACTTCATTATGCTCAGCTTATCGTAGTAGTTTAAATACGACATCTTCGCTACGCTTTGTGAAATTAATTATTTGACGGCTTATACACACATTTGGTGCATAAAAAAAAGTGTTACCGGTTCTTTTATTAGAATATTTACAATCTGTCAAGGGAAACATTAGTATTTTTTTAAAATATATACTTACAATATATCTAATAAAAGTTATTAAGGGTTCACAATTTTTTGTGAGTCCTAAGATAACGGTTAAAGTATTTGGTGTTATTTCCCTTGACAAAAAACACTTCTTCTTAGAAAACAAGCCTTAGGTTTATAAGAAAATAACTTGTACGTCTCAACACTCAATGTATTGTGGTAGGAAAAAAACTATGAACTTTAAACAAGATACGTATTTTGTTTAAAGTTTACATACGAGGAAAATAATGGATAACCCTCTTTATTTAGACGTAAAAGATAAATATTCCCATGAATATTTTATGGATGGAGCATTAAAATTAGCATCCACAGCGTTGGAAAATGGTGAATTTCCTGTGGGATGTGTTGTAGTGTATAAAAATAATATTGTTGCTACCGGTGCAAGAACCGGTACTTCTATTATAAACACTTCTAATATAGATTTTTCGGACACGGTTTTTTCCGGTACGGCTTCCTCCATTATAAAAAATGAAATCGACCATGCGGAGATAATAGCATTAAGACAGTTTGTGCAGACGGGTTTTTCCGGTGATACTGATAAACTTAGGATTTATTGTACATTAGAACCTTGTTTAATGTGTTTTGCAGCAATTATGTTAAGTGGTATAAAGCATGTTGTATATGGATATGAAGATATTATGGGGGGAGGGGCAGGTTGTGATAGGGAAAAAATGGCACCATTATATAAGGATTGTAAAATTTCAATTACGTCCGGAATAAGAAGAAGGGATAGTTTGCTTCTTTTTAAATCTTATTTTTCAAACCCTAAAAATAATTACTGGGAGGGCAGTTTACTATCTAAATATACTTTGAAGCAAATTGTGTGAATTTTTTTCTTGTTTTTTGTTTTTTTATAATGTATGTGAGGGCTAATAAATTATTGAGACTTATGCAAATGGGCTGTAAACGCCTTTGTATATTGGCAATATGTGGTATAGAGAGTTATAAAATTTTTTACTTTAGTTTGTAAATAATATATTTTTTTATTTTTTTACAAGGTACATTATTTAATGTTCTTCTACCATTATTTAATTATTTTGTTTGATTGCACTATAGAATGTTAGATAATTGATTTCACAAGGCAAAGCGATAGAAGCCTGTTTAATACTGCGATAAGCATATAACGAAGTGAAATTTTTATGTAACGGTCTATTTTATTTTATGTGACGGTTTATTTATATGTGACTGTCTATAAAAACAGGAGGTATGACATAGCTACACGTAATAGCAGGAGCAATAATGTAAATATCAACAGGGGTATAAGAGCCAGGGAGGTTAGAGTTATCGGGCCAGAGGGTGATCAGTTAGGTATCCTTCCGATCCATAAGGCTCTTGCGGAGGCTGGTGACCATAATCTCGATCTTGTTGAGGTATCGCCTAATGCAAAACCGCCTGTTTGTAAAATCATGGATTATGGTAGGTTTAAGTATGAAGAAACCAAACAGCGGCAGGAGGCAAAGAAAAAACAAAATATTTTTCAACTAAAAGAAATTAAGGTAAGACCGAAAACCGGTGAGCATGACCTTAATACCAAGGTTGGGCATATTAAAAAATTTATCGGTAAAAAGGACAAGGTAAAGGTAACTGTTCAGTTCCGAGGTCGTGAAATTACCTTATCCCATCTTGGTAGAGAAGTGTTGGAAAAAATTGCCGGTCAAGTAAGTGAAATTGCAGTTGTGGAGCAGTATCCAAAATTTGAGGGACGAACGATGATTATGGTTTTGGCTCCAAAATAGAATTAACGGATATAGTGAAATTGTTTTTATGAGAGTCAGTGGATAAGGGTTTACAAAAAAATAAATTGTATTAATTGAGTGTTGAGAGCCGTCTATTGGGTTACGTTGTAAAATGTAGGAATACTATTGTATTTTGGGCTTTCATAATGTAATTTAATTAGATATATCAGCGTTTAAGAAGCACAAGTTATTTTTTTGTGAACTCTTATTCCCTGCATGTTCGTATGTGACTTTAAGGAGATTAAGTAAATGCCCAAAATTAAGACCAATAGAGCTGCTGCTAAACGTTTTAAAAAAACAGCATCAGGTAAGTACGTTTTTCGCAAAGCTAATTCAAGCCATATTTTAACAAAAAAATCAAGAAAACGTAAAAGATCTTTCAGGCTTGATAACATTGTTGATGCAACAAATATGAAAGAGGTAAGAAGACTTCTTCCTAATGGGTAATGTGGACATTATAAAAATGTAAGCGTTCACAATACCTCGTCTTTGCATAAACAGTTTGTCATATATAAGACAACTATTATATGACAAGCTGTTTATGCGAATATAAGGCACTTGTGAATGCTTACAAATGTGAGATTACCGAAAAATCATATTTTTTGTTTGTGAATGGTTACATAGAAATGGAACTGTTATGCAGTTTGGTAATTTTAAATTTATAAATAGTGTCTGAACGAGAACGCTTATTTTTCAAATTATTAGATTTTCGTTCAGGTATTATGTAAATATTAGACGTTTGTGAATGCTTGCGTCTGTTATAAGGAGATATAAATGAGAGTAAAAAGAGGGTTTAAGGCAAGAAGACGTAGGAAAAAGGTCCTTAAATTAGCCAAGGGATTTCGTGGTGGACGTAGCAAATTATTTAGAACAGCTGCAGATGCCGTGGATAAGGCGTTAATGTATTCATACAGGGATCGAAAAGCTCGAAAAAGAGATTTTCGA
The DNA here is from genome assembly GCA_002084385.1 of Desulfobacteraceae bacterium 4572_19. Next base: position 12,541 of record NBLS01000007.1, on the reverse strand, counting down.
AAATTATGGATTACAAGAATTAATGCCGGAGCAAGGATGAATGATATCTCTTATAGTAAATTTATTTACGGCTTAAAGCTTTCTGAGATTGAATTAGATCGAAAAGTTCTTGCAGAACTTGCGGTATCTGATCCGGCAGCATTTTCTCAAATAGCTCAGATGGCGGCACAGAAAATTTAATTAGGTGATTACGGTTTGATATAAAATTTTTGATTAACTTGTCATGGCGAATATACGCCACAACAAAAAATGAAAGTCTTTGTAATATAGCTTTTCAATGGACTTTCATATAAAAATACAGAGCGGTAAAGTGGAAAAAACCATAGAACAGATTCAGGCACAATTGCTTGCGGAGCTTGAAACTGCTCAGGATCATGAGGCTGTTAAAGCCCTTTCTGTCCGATATTTGGGCAGAAAGGGCTTTGTTACTATGTTCCTGAGAAATGTTTCAAATTTGCCCAAAGAAGAAAAACCAATTGCTGGTAAAAAAGCTAACTTGGCAAAACTTTTTATTGAAAAAGCTATTAAAGAGGCATTAGAAAATCTTGATCGTATTTCGGCACAGTCAGATGAAGGGATAGATGTTTCTCTTCCGGGTAGAAAAATTTCGGTTGGAACTTCTCACCCTATCACAATGATTACAGGTGAGATAACAGATATTTTTGGGCGACTTGGTTTTGAAATTGTTGAAGGTCCGGAAGTTGAGACCGATTACTATAATTTTGAAGCGTTAAATATTCCCCAGCACCATCCTGCAAGGGATATGCAGGATACATTTTATATATCAGAGAATATCGTTCTTAGAACACACACATCTCCAACCCAGCCAAGGGTTATGGAAAAAAGGCAGCCTCCGATAAGAATTATAGCTCCCGGTAAGGTTTATAGATGTGATTCGGATGTTACACACACGCCGATGTTTCATCAGGTGGAGGGGCTTTTGGTTGACAGTAATGTATCCTTTGGAGATCTTAAAGGGATATTAACAACTTTTATTCATGAGATGTTTGATAAAGATACAGACGTTCGTTTCAGACCGAGTTTTTTTCCGTTTACAGAACCGAGTGCGGAGGTAGATATTGCCTGTGTGATATGTCGGGGAAAAGGGTGCAGAATTTGTTCCCGTACAGGATGGCTTGAGGTTTTAGGTTCTGGAATGGTTCATCCGGCGGTTTTTGAAAATGTTGGGTATGATACTGAAAAATATGTGGGTTTTGCTTTTGGAATGGGTGTAGAGCGTATTGCCATGCTAAAATACGGCATTGATGATCTCAGGAAGTTTTTTGAAAATGATTCAAGATTTTTAGGGCAATTCTAATATGAAAGTCAGTTTAAGCTGGTTAAAAGAGTATATTGATATAAAAATGAGTGTAGCCGATTTGGCTGATGCTCTTACCATGGCAGGTCTTGAAGTAGAAGCTGTTGAAGACCGCTTTAGTAGTTTTAATAATATTGTTGTAGGTCAGATAATAAAAACCCGTCAACATGCAAATGCGGATCGTTTGAAATGTTGCAAAGTAAATATTGGAAACGAAGAAATTGCAGTTGTTTGCGGAGCTCCTAATGCAAAAGAAGGGATGTATGTTGCGTGTGCACTCCCCGGTGCAGCCTTGCCAAATGGGATAACAATAAAGAAAAGCAAGCTTCGTGGTGAGAAATCAGAAGGAATGTTGTGCAGTGGTTCTGAACTTGAACTTGGAGTAGATAGTGATGGAATTATGGCGTTAGACAACAGCCTTGTTCCGGGAACTTCTCTTGTTGAGGCATTAAACCTTTCTGATTATGTTATAGAGATTGATTTAACACCTAACAGGCCAGATTGTCTTAGCATTGCCGGCGTTGCACGGGAAGTAAAAGCTATACAAAACAGTCAAGTTCCAATTAGGTTTCCGGATGCAAAGCTTCCGGATGCTTCATCTGATTATGATAATATTGAAAAATATACATCGGTTATAATTGACGATCCGCAATTATGTTACAGATATGTGGCAAAGCTTGTTTTTGATATTAAGGTTGCACCATCACCATTCTGGTTGCAGGATCATTTAATATCTGTAGGGCTTAAACCAATAAATAATGTAGTTGATGTTACAAATCTTGTTATGATGGAAACGGGGCAGCCACTCCATGCATTCGACTTTGATAATCTTGCAGGAAATAAAATTATTGTTCGCTCTGCAACAGAAGGTGAAAAATTTACAACTCTTGACGATAAAGAACACATTATGGAATCAGGTGCTTTAATGATCTGTGATGGTGAAAAACCTGTAGCTATTGCAGGGGTAATGGGTGGATTAAATTCTGAAATTTCTGATTCTACCGTTAGAATTTTAATAGAAGGAGCCTATTTTAAACCATCTTCCATTAGAAAGACTGCTAAAAAAACCGGCATTGGAACAGATGCGTCCCACAGGTTTGAACGTGGTGTTGATCCTGCGGGAACAGTACACGCCGTTAATAGAGCTGCCAAACTTATAACGGAGATTACAGGCGGTTCTCTTATTCAGGGTATAATTGATAATAATCCTGTAGAGTATGTAGAAAAAACAGTGCTTCTTGATCCGATGGCACTTAATCGGCGACTTGGTACAACGCTTTCTTCTGGTGAAATAAAAAAATTCCTTGAATCTATAGAATTTGGTGTCTCACCTGTTAAAACATGCGGTGAATTACCTGATAAGTCATTGTGTAAACCAGTTGGAGATAAATTAGCCGAGGAGAAATTAGTTGACAACTCATCTGGTCTATTAGCGACAGAAACAGAAATAACGGCAAAAACAGAAAATTTTATTGTATCGGTACCTTCTTTTCGTGTGGATGTAAGCAGGCCGGAAGATCTTTCCGAAGAGATTGCAAGGCTTTGGGGTTACAATAATATAAAGACATCTTTGCCACTTGTTCCGGTTGATGCAAAACCTTCTTCAAGAAAGATTTCAATGCGTAATAAAGTAAAACGTATTATGACCGGACTTGGAATGAGTGAGGCAATAAATTACAGTTTTATTCATGTAAATTCATGTGATAGACTTTGTTTGCCTGAAAATGATATTCGACGTAATGTCGTTAAAGTTTTAAATCCTATTTCAGAGGATCAGGCAATATTAAGAACATCTTTGGTTCCCGGTTTGTTAGATAATATGCAAAGAAATCTTTCCATGCAGGTTAATACTCTTAAACTTTTTGAAGCAGGTAATATTTTCTTTAATCAGGGTGAGGCTGTTCAACCGAAAGAAACCGAGATGCTAACCGGTCTTTTAACAGGTGCAAGAAATGAAAACAGATGGTATGCAAAAGGCGAGGTTTGTGATTTTTTTGATCTTAAGGGCATTCTTGAAGGATTATTTACCACCCTTAAAATAACTGATTTTTCTTTTGTAAAGTATGATGCGGCTTTATGTACTTTTACCTTGCCTAATTATACAGCACAGGTTTTTATAAATAATAAAGAGATAGGAATTATAGGAAAGATAGCTCCCGATGTATTGAAAAATTATAGTATAAAACAAGCTGGTTATGTTTTTGAACTTAACCTTGAGACATTAACGGCTAATATTCCTGACGCTATTACATCTTTACCAATTCCAAAATTTCCATCTGTTTCACGAGATATTACATTGCTTGTGGCAAGAGAAATTGGAGTAGCTGATATTTTAAAAGCTGTAAATAATTCTGATGAAAAGCTTGTTGTGGGAGTTCACCTTTTTGATGTTTATGAGGGGGAACCAATTGCAACCGATAGGAAAAGTGTCTCTTTGAGAGTTATTTATCGTTCGGACTCATGCACCTTAAAGGATAAAAGAATAAATAAGATACATGCTGGAATTACCAAGGGTTTAATTAAAAAATTTAAGGCAGAGTTACCATAAAGCATAATATGGTTGACACTGTTTAAATAAAGGTATAAGAGGGCGTGTTGCTGTTGCGTAAGAAATTGTAAGTAGTAGGTGGTGTTTTTTAAAGCCTTTAAAAGTGCGGGCATAGCTCAGTTGGTAGAGTACAAGCTTCCCAAGCTTGGTGTCGCGAGTTCAAATCTCGTTGCCCGCTCCATTTGTTTGTCAGCTCCATTTGCTTGACTGTTTTGATTTGGAGCTATGGGGTGCTTACAGGATTAGTATTAAAACGGGCAATTGCCCGTTTTTGTTTTTGTGAAGTATTGGTTTGTGAAAGTATAATTGATTACGGGTAAAAAGTTTGACAAAAAAGGCTATAAGAAAAAAAAAGAGAAATCATCTTCTGAAAGGGAAGGGGCAAAATGCTGGTGGTAACACGGCAATTGTATCAATTGCTGTAAAATTAGCAGAGGATTTATGTGAATCTGAATCTGTTGATCTTGTTTCTGTTGAGTCTGTTTATGATGGTGAAAAATCGATACTTAGATTTTATATTGATAAAGATGGTGGTGTTACCTTGGAAAACTGCATTGCCATTAGCCGACAAATGAGCAACCTTCTTGATGTGGAGTTAGTTAATAAAAAAGGACAAGATAGTGGGAAATATCTTTTAGAAGTGTCATCCCCGGGAATAGATCGTGTATTGTTAAGCGAGGAAGACTTTAAAACAAGTGTGGGAAAAAAGGTTAAAATAAAACTTGCACAAAAGTTAAATGGACAGATAAAAATTACGGGCATATTAACTGAATTTTCGGATAAAATTATTAGAATTAACGCCGGTGATAATATAATTGCTCTTGAGTTACAACAAATTAGCCGGGCGTGGCTTCTTGGGAAATAATGGAGATTGTAAATGCTGATAACAGATATGAAACGGGTGGTCGAACAGATTAGCCGAGATAAAGGAATTACTTTTGATGTTCTCATAAAAGCCATTGAAGAGGCATTAGAATCGGCTGCAAGAAAAAAGTATGGAACAGAAGCTGACCTTGAAGTTCAATATAATGATCAAACCGGTGAAGTTGAGGTTTTTTTATTTAAAGAAGTTGTGACAGAAGTTAAAAATCCTAAACTACAATTTACGATGGATGATGGACGTAAATTCGATCCGGATTGTGAATTAGGAGATTGTCTTGGCACAAAACTTGACACAACAGCCTTTGGTAGAATAGCTGCCCAGTCAGCAAAACAAATTATAATGCAGAAGTTGAAAGATGCAGAGAAAAATGCTATTTATAATAGTTTTGTAGAGAGAAAAGGTGAAATAATAAATGGTATAGTACAACGTATAGAGCGTAGTGATATTATAATAAATCTTGGGCAGACCGAGGGAATATTACCCTCAAGAGAGTTAGGTGTAAAAGAGATTTATAAAAGAGGCGATAGAATAAGAGCAATTATTTTGAAAGTACTTCAAAATTCCAGGGGTCCTCAGGTTATTCTCTCCCGAACACATCCTGAATTTCTAATAAATCTTTTTAAAACGGAAGTCCCCGAAATTGCAGAGGGAATTGTCGAGGTAATAGGTGCTGCTCGTGAACCTGGAAGTCGTTCAAAAATTGCTGTAAGCTCTACTGATTCAGATATCGATCCTGTAGGTGCCTGTGTTGGTATGAAAGGAACGCGTGTACAGAATGTTGTACAAGAATTAAAAGGTGAAAAAATAGATATTATTCCGTGGCATATTGATGATGCTCGTTTTGTTTGTAATGCCCTTGCACCCGCTGAAATTTCCCGTGTTATTATTGACGAAGATAATAAAAGTATGGAAGTTATTGTAGGTGATGATTATTTATCTATTGCAATTGGTAAAAAAGGACAAAACGTTCGTCTTGCCTCCAGGCTTACCGGCTGGCGACTTGATGTAACAAGTGAAGCTAAATATAATAAAGCAAAACAAATTAGTCTGGATTCATTGGTATTGTTACCAGGTGTAGATGAAATGTTGGCATCTTCTCTTTATGACAGGGGATTTAATACTGCAAAAGATGTAGGAGAGTTAACCGTTGAAGATTTTCTGGAATTTTCTAATTTAACTGAAGAAGGTGCGAAAGAAATTATTGAATATGCACTTAATTTCGATGAGTTAAATAAAATAGCCCAGGAAAACAAGGACCTTTTAAATTCTGATTTAAAGGATGTTGATTCAGAAGAGATTGCCGAATTAGAAGAAGGTGCCGAGTTAGAAGAAGGTGCCGAGTTAGAAGAGAGTGCCGAATTAGAAGAAGGTGCCGAGTTAGAAGAAAGTGCCGAGTTAGAAGAAAGAGCCGAGTTAGAAGAGAGTGCCGAATTAGAAGAAAGTGCCAAGTTAGAAGAAGGTGCCGAGTCAGAAGAGAGTGCCGAGGTTCAAAATGCTGAGTTAGAAGAAGACACTAAATTAAATTGAAATGGTGTTTTTTAAATATAAATTATTATTTATACTGTTTGATTGTTATGGGTTTTATCGGTTTGGACAGGTTGTTTGTGAAGCTTTAGAGGTTTAAGGGTTCATGAAAAAATGGTTTGTCATTTTATTAACTTGTTTAAGTATTTTAGATATGAAAGTTCGTGGAAAAGTTGTATTATAAAGACTTTTATTTTTTGTTATGGTGCATATTAGCCATGGCAAGTTGTACTGTTTAATTTGCTTAAATATTTGTTTTAACTTGATAATTTATTGTTTGTGAATCCTGAATATAGCCGCAACATTCAAATTCAGGGGAGGATGGATGGCTAAAATTAGTAAAATCAGAGTGTATGAACTTGCCAGGGAGTTAAGCCTTAGTAACAAGGCTCTTCTTGGTAAACTCGAAAAATCGAATATAGTTGTAAGGTCTCATATGAGTTCATTAGATGATGAGGATGTTATTCGGATAAAAAACTTTATTTATGGGAAGAAAGATAATGGTCTTGACGAGAAGCGTGTAAAACCTTCTGTAATTCGAAGACGTAAAAGGCAATCGGAGGATACACCCAAAAAAGATATTGTGGGAGATAAAGAACCAATAGTCTCTGGAAAGACTGATGCTTTGGCAAAAAATAATAAAACCGTTAAGGCTGTGGAGAAATCAAAACCAGGAAAGTTTATAAAGCCGGAAGAGATTTCAAAACATAAAGAGAAAGTAAAGTCTGACAAAAGTGACAAAAGTGCAAAGTCTGATAAAAGTGCAAAGTCTGACAAGAATGTAAAGTTGGATAAAACTGTTAATGTGAAAAAAACAGCGAAGCCGGAAAAATCTGTAAAGACTGATAAAAATGAAGAATCAAAAAAGAGTGTAAAGTCAAATAAAGGTGGTCAAGCTGAAAAAACATCAAAGTCCAAAAAGCCTTCTAAACGCTCAAAAAGAACCAAATTTCCTAAAACTTCAACCCCTGCAAGGATTGTAAAACCTGTTGAGATTGTTGAGCCTAAAGAAATTAAGCCGATAGAAACAAAAGTGGTAAACGATGATCAAATAAAAGGTAGTCAAACAAAGAGAAATAAAAATAATAAGTCTGTAAAGAGTGTGATGCCTGAAGTTAAAGGCAGTGGGGATGCAAAAGAGACTGTTTTTGAAAAAACTTCTGTTAAAGATGGTGGTAAAAAAGTAAAATCAACAGTAATCGAAACATCATCTAAAATAAAAGTTGAAAACGACGCTAAGTCGGATTCGTCTGTTTTATCAGAAAATACTGCAAAACAGAAAGGTGTAAAAGCCGGTAAGCCATAAACCAGAAAAACATAAACCAGAAAAACATAAACCAGAAAAACATAAAACTGATAAACCGATAAAACAGATAAGGAAGAAAAAACAGAAGAAAAATACTTTTGCTAAAATTATTAAACTTCCTGATATGGAGACACCTCTACCTGTTAGCTCTGCTCCAAAAAAAGATAAAAATAAGGAAAAAATCGTTCCTAAAAAGGCATCTTTTGACAAAAAAAGAAAGAAACCGGTAAGCTTGGAAGAAGGTGAGGCTATCCTTCAAAAAACAGGAAAAAAAGGGAAGCATCATAAGAAAAAAGTTTGGGATGAAGATGGTGACGGTGGTGCAAAAAAATCTCCAAAAAAGAGATCTTCTTTTCGTAAGAAAGCTGTTGTTGAAGGTAAATCCTTGTACGCTAAAGGTCGTTTTGGCAAGGGACGTAAGGGTGCAAAGAAAAGTCCGGTAGCCCAGAAAACATTAATTACAACTCCAAAGGCTATTAAACGACGTGTTAAGGTAGATGATGCAATAGTTCTTGCAGAACTTGCAAAAAGAATGGGTATTAAAGCCAATGAGATGATTCAAAAACTTATGGGCATGGGTGTTATGGCCACTGTGAATCAGACCATAGACTATGAAACAGCATCCCTTCTTGCTACGGAATTTGGCTATGAAGTTGAAAGAGCCTCATTTGAGGAAGATATTCTTATTGACAGGATAAAAGATACTTCCGAACAGCTTATTCAAAGATCTCCGGTTGTTACAATTATGGGACATGTTGACCATGGTAAAACATCTCTTCTTGATGTTATACGCACATCAAAAATTGCAGATGCGGAGGCAGGCGGTATAACCCAGCATATTGGAGCATATTATGTGAATACTCCAAATGGTGATATTGTTTTTCTTGATACTCCTGGCCATGAAGCTTTTACAGCGATGCGGTCACGCGGTGCAAAAGTAACTGATATTGTTATTTTGGTGGTTGCTGCCGATGATGGTGTAATGCCCCAGACCATTGAAGCTATCAATCATTCAAAGATGGCGGAAGTTCCTGTTATTGTTGCCATTAACAAGATAGATAAACCGGATGCTGATCCCGAACGTGTAAAAAGAGAACTTTCAGAAAACGGAATAGTGGCCGAAGAGTGGGGTGGAGATGCTATTTTTGTAAATGTTTCTGCCAAGGAGCAAACCGGAATTAATGAATTGCTTGAAATGATTCTTTTACAGGTGGAAGTACTTGAGTTAAAATCTAACCCTAATAAACTTGCAATAGGACACGTTGTTGAGGCAAAACTTGATTCAGGACGTGGTCCGGTTGCGACTATTCTCGTGCAGGAAGGAACTCTTAAAACCGGTGATTCTGTTGTTTGTGGACTTTATTATGGTAAAATTCGGGCAATGACCAATGATATGAATAAACCGGTGTCTGTAGCTGGTCCTTCAATGCCGGTGGAAATTCAAGGGCTTACCGGTGTACCTGAAGCAGGAGATGAGCTGATTGCTTTGTCTGATGAGAAAAATGCAAAACAGATAAGTGTTCATAGATTTCAAAAACAGAGAGCAAAAGAGCTTGCCAAGAGTAGTCGTTTAAATCTTGAAGGGTTGTATGCACAGTTAGAGAAGGGAGAAGTTAAAGATATTAACCTTATTATTAAGGCTGATGTGCATGGATCTATTGAGGCGCTTAAAGATGCTTTAAGTAAACTTTCCACAGATGCTGTAAATGTAAATATTATTCATGCAGCTACAGGATCGGTTTCAGAGTCAGATGTCTCCCTTGCCGCAGTTTCCAATGGAGTTATAATTGGGTTTAATGTACGACCAAGTGCAAAAGTACATGCTTTTGCAAAAGAAGAAATGGTTGATATGCGTTTTTATGATGTTATTTATGATGCCATTAAAAATGTTAAAAATGCCATGGTCGGCCTGATGGATTCCACATTTAAGGAAGTTGTACTTGGAAGAGCCCATGTAAGAGATACATTTGTAATTCCAAAGGTTGGTACCATAGCAGGTGCTTATGTGACAGATGGTAAAATTCAGCGTGGTCAAAGCGTTCGTCTTCTTCGGGAAGGTGTTATTAAGTGTGACGGAAAGCTCTCTTCTCTAAAAAGATTTAAAGATGATGCAAAAGAAGTTCAGCATGGTTACGAATGCGGTATGGGAATTGAAAATTATAATGATATAAAAGTTGATGATGTTATAGAGTGTTATTTTCTTGAAGAAATTAAACCTACGTTGGAATAGAAAGTTAAGGGGAAGGTAGTTGAAATCTTATAAACGGTCAAGCAGGGTTCAGAGTAAAATTTTATCATCCGTGGCTGATCTTATTAAGAAAAAAGTAAATGATCCTCGTCTTGAAATGGCCACAGTTACAGGGGTTAAAATGTCGGATGATCTTCATGATGCGTATATTTATTTTACAGTATATTCTACAGGAAGTGATCGGAAAAGACTTCAGGATGAGGCGATGGAAGGCTTTGACAGTGCGTCAGGATTTATTAGAAAATTACTGGCAAAACAGTTGGGAGTTAGATATATGCCCAAAATAAGATTTATTCATGACATTTAATAAATTAAATGTTGGTAATGAAAAACATTAGTGGACTTATTGCCATAGATAAACCTGCAAAAATTTCGTCAGCTTCTGTGGTGGCTCGTTTAAAAAGAGTAACTGGTGTAAAAAAAGCAGGGCATACCGGCACTCTTGATCCGTTTGCAACGGGTCTTATGATTTGTGGTTTAAATAGTGGAACACGTTAATAAAACAGATTTCTCATGTTATGATGAGTTTGTTAAAAAAATAGAGGCTGTTGCAAGGCAATTTGAAGGTCTGCAAAAGCAATTTCCACCTGCCTATTCGGCTCTTAAGCATAAAGGTGTTCCCCTTTACAAATTGGCAAGAAAAGGCGTTTTTATAAAAAAACCTCCCAGGGATATTAATATTAAATATATTAAAATTACTGAAATTGATCTTCCTGATATAAGTTTTGAAGTAGCATGCTCTTCTGGAACGTATATTAGAACTCTTGCTGTGGATATGGGTACAGCTTTAGGGTGTGGTGCACATTTAAAAGCCTTACGAAGAGTAGAAACATGTGGATTTACCGTTGATAATGCAGTTTTATTAGATGATGTGGAATTACTGTACAAATCAGGAGAATTGGAAAAAAAAGTTATCGGAATGTCGGATGCTCTTCCTGATATGAACGCCTATGTAGCCGATAAAGAGATGGCTGAAAGAATTAAAGATGGTAAAATTTTGTTTTTGGAAAATAAAATATCGGTTTCAGCAAAAGTAAAAATAGACGACTCTTTTGTAAAGATAATAGATGGTGATAATAACCTTCTATCTATAATGCAGTATGAAAAAAAAATAAATAAATATAATTATTGTTGTGTTTTTCATAATAATGTTTCATAGTTATTTTAAAAATTTGACAGCTTAATAGGGTTTCTGAATGGAATATCGGATAGAGGCTGTCATTGGTAAGAAATGAGGTATTGAGTTAGGGCTTTTGATATTCTTAACTCTCTTTGTAAATGTTTACAACTGCCTCTATTTGTTAATTATTTATTCCAAATTAAGGAGAATTAATGTGGTTTTAACACCGGAGATTAAAAAACAGCTTATTGATAACTTTCAACTTCATGAATCTGATACAGGCTCTCCTGAAGTTCAGGTTGCACTTTTGACTAATCGTATTTTGTATCTTACAGATCATGTAAAAGTACATAAAAAAGATCATCACTCAAGACGGGGATTGCTTATCCTTGTTGGTAGGCGACGAAGACTTTTAAATTATATAAAGAAAAAGAATATTGCACGGTACAGAAAACTTATCGAAACTTTAGAATTAAGAAGATAAAAAACAGGCTGGACATGTAAATAAATATATAGATTGTTAGATAATTAATTATCTGACAATCTTTAATCTGGTAGTTCAATAAATGCCATATAAGTAATTTCACAAGGTGTAGCGAAGAAGCCGTATTATGAAATACTGCGATGAGCGTACAACGCAGTGAAATTGTTTATGAGACGGTCTATATATATGTAGTTGTGCGTCAGCCTTTTTTGTTTTTTTTCAGGAGAAGACAATGGAAAAATCATTTGAAACACAAATTAATGGAAAAAACTTTAGTATAAAATCTGGTAAATTAGCAAAACAGGCTACAGGTTCGGTAGTAGTTCAGTATGGTGAAACAATTGTTCTTGTAACTGCTGTAGCTGCACATAAACCAAAGATCGGGATGAGTTTTTTACCGCTTTCAGTTGAGTATCAGGAAAAACTATATTCAACAGGTCGTATTCCGGGTAATTATTTTAGACGTGAAATTGGACGACCCGGTGATAAGGAAACCTTAACTGCTCGCTTGATAGATCGTCCTATACGTCCATTGTTTCCAAAAGGATATGCTTTTGAAACACAAATTATTGCAACTGTATTATCAATGGATAAAGAAAACGATCCTGATGTACTTGCAATTGTTGGTGCATCGGCTGCTTTGGAGATATCAGATATTCCTTTTCAGGGACCTATTGCAGCTGTAAGAGTTGTTCTTGTGGATGGGAAATTTATTGCAAATCCTACGGTCGAAGAGTGTGATAAAAGCGATATTAATATTGTTGTAGCTGGTTCCAAAACTGGTATTACAATGGTTGAAGGTGATGCAAATATTGTAAGTGAGGCAAAAATGTTAGAAGCTATATTTTTTGCCCATGATGCAATGCAGCCGTTAATTGACTTGCAAGTTCAGCTTAAAGAAGAGCTTGGAAGAGAAAAGCGTATAATTGAAGAGGAAGAAAAGGATCAGGAGTTAATTGACCTTGTAACTTCAAAGGCATCCGGTAATATTAAAAATGCTGTTTTAATAAAAGATAAAATGGAACGTCAGGCAGCATTAAGGGATGTAAAGCAAAAACTTCTTGATGAATTAGGCTTAGATTATGAAGCTCGTGCCGGTGAAGTTGGTGA